>NZ_JBEXYL010000063.1:0-56873 GCF_040630895.1 Streptomyces sp. NPDC005728 | reverse complement strand
CACGATGTGGGAGCTGGCCGAACGCGCCTGGAGCCGGGCCGAGATGCGGCACGACCGGACGATGGAGGCGATCCGCATCTCCCAGGCGCGGGCCGAGCTGGGGGAGTTCGGGGCGGCCGAGGCCGAGGGGGCGAGCGGCACCAGGACGGCCCGCAGGGGCGCCGGCCCCGCCGCGACCCCGGGCGTCGCCGGCCCGGCGGGCGTCGCGCCGACGATCCCGCCCCAGCCGACGGCGTCCGACGCCGACGTGCGTGACGGCACGGACCGCGCTGCGGCCTCCGGGGCCAACTCCTGGGGGCTGGCGGGCTATCAGGGCCCATCGCAGGCGAGCGCCCGGACCGGTGCCGGTGCGCGGCCGTCGCCCCCGCCGGAGGGTCCGGGCCGGACCCCGGGCGCGCCGGACCCGTACGACGGGCACCCGCAGGCGCCCCGGCCCGCCGGCGGCACCTCCGGCAAGCGGCCCGGGGGCAGGCGGCGGACCACGATGTTCCTCGCGGGCCTCGTCGGAGTACTCGTCGTCGCGGCAGCCGCCTTCTTCATCACCCACCGGGGCGGCGGCAAGAACGAGGGCGCCGCCGAGCCGCCTTCCCCGACCCTCAGCACCGACGCCGGCCTGCCCGCCGGGGTCAAGTGCAGCGGCTCCGCCTGCACCGGCAAGGACGCGGAGGCCATGGGCTGCAGCGGCGACCTGGTCACCACCGCCAAGACCGCCACCGTCGGCACCGCCACCCTGGAGGTCCGCTACAGCAGGACCTGCGGCACGGCCTGGGGACGGATCACCGGCGCCGCGCAGGGGGACCAGGTCCAGGTCTCCGTCGGCAAGGTGCGTCAGACGGGTGACATCACCGCCGCCGGGGACACCATCGCCTACACGCCGATGATCGCCGTGAAGGACGCGGCCGAGGCCAAGGCCTGCGCGACCCTCGCCGGCGGGCAGAAGGGGTGCACGAAGTAGGGGATCCGGGGACAGCGGCGAACCAATTCGGGTGGAATTCCGGGGAGGGACGCATGGGCCGCCGGATCCTGGGCACGCGAACGGTACCCCCACGGGAGTCCGGTAAGCCGGTACCCCCCATCGGCGGCCGCCTTCGTCTCCCTCTCCCGGACAGGCGGCCGCCGTCTCCTCGACCCCCGGTCCGACTTGTGGGGTGAGCCACAGGGCCCCGGACGTCTCGCATGCCGGATGCGCGATAGCCTGACCGCTGGATTCTCTTGACGCCAAGAGATCGATCATCCGCCGGGGCAGTGACGCCCCACCGCCAGCTGTCATACGGAGAACGCCATGACCCGCACTCCCGTGAACGTCACCGTCACCGGCGCGGCCGGCCAGATCGGTTACGCCCTCCTCTTCCGCATCGCCTCCGGCCAGCTGCTCGGCGCGGACGTGCCGGTCAAGCTGCGCCTCCTGGAGATCACGCCCGCGCTGAAGGCCGCCGAGGGCACGGCCATGGAACTGGACGACTGCGCGTTCCCGCTCCTGCAGGGCATCGACATCTCGGACGACCCGAACGTCGCCTTCGACGGCGCCAACGTAGCCCTCCTCGTGGGCGCCCGCCCGCGCACCAAGGGCATGGAGCGCGGCGACCTGCTCGAGGCCAACGGTGGCATCTTCAAGCCGCAGGGCAAGGCCATCAACGACCACGCCGCAGACGACATCAAGGTCCTCGTCGTCGGCAACCCGGCCAACACCAACGCGCTCATCGCGCAGGCCGCCGCCCCGGACGTCCCGGCCGAGCGCTTCACCGCGATGACCCGCCTCGACCACAACCGCGCGCTGACCCAGCTCGCGAAGAAGACGGGCTCGACGGTCGCCGACATCAAGCGCCTGACCATCTGGGGCAACCACTCCGCCACCCAGTACCCCGACATCTTCCACGCCACGGTCGCCGGCAAGAACGCCGCCGAGGTCGTGAACGACGAGAAGTGGCTGGCCGAGGACTTCATCCCGACCGTCGCCAAGCGCGGTGCCGCGATCATCGAGGCCCGTGGCGCGTCCTCCGCCGCCTCCGCCGCCAACGCCGCCATCGACCACGTGTACACCTGGGTCAACGGCACCGCCGAGGGCGACTGGGCCTCCATGGGCATCCCGTCGGACGGCTCCTACGGCGTCCCGGAGGGCCTGATCTCCTCGTTCCCGGTCACCACCAAGGACGGCAAGTACGAGATCGTCCAGGGCCTGGACATCAACGAGTTCTCCCGCGCCCGCATCGACGCCTCCGTCAAGGAGCTGGCGGAGGAGCGCGAGGCGGTCCGCTCCCTGGGCCTCATCTGAGGTTGCCTCAGGCGGTTTCGCCGCGAGCCTGCGCGGGCCCTGTTCCGGTTTCGTCCGGAGCGGGGCCCGCGCCCGTTTTCCCCACGACCGTCAACGCCGGTCAGGAACGGGGCAGTGCGGGTTCCCGGTCCTTGCGGGCTGCCGTGGCCGTGCGGGTGGTGGTCCGGCTGCCGTAGCCCGTGATCACCAGGGCCGTCGCCGCCAGTACCACCACGGCGACCGTGCGCAGGGCCGGACCCATGCCGTGGGTGAGGCCGGTGTGGGCGGACAGGACGGTTCCGGTGACCGCCACGCCCAGGGCCGCGCCGGTCTCGCGGGCGGTGGTACCGAGGCCGGAGCCGAGGCCCGCCTGGTGGGGCGGGAGCGAGCTGACCACGCCGAGGGTCAGGGCGGGCATGGACAGCCCGGTACCGGCCGAGATGACCAGCAGCCAGCAGGCGTACGCCCAGTAGGACGTGCCCGCGCCGGAGGCGGACACGCCGAGCAGGCCCAGGCCGATCAGGGCGAGTCCGGTGCCGATGACCGCGCGGGGGTGTCCCGCCCAACGGGTGGCCAGCCTCTGGGAGAGGGCCATGCCCACGGGCAGCGGCATGATCGCGATGCCCGTGAGGGCGGCTCCGAAGCCCTTCACCTCCTGCAGGTACTGCGAGTTGACGAAGAAGAGGGCGAACAGGCCGAAGAAGCCGGTGGCCGTGCCGAGGGACGCGGCGCGCAGCCGGGCCGAGGCGAAGACGCGCGGGTCGAAGAGGGGCCGCGGCGAGCGCAGGGCGTGGACGGTGAAGAGCGCGACCAGCAGACCGCCCGCCGCGAACGAGCCCAGGATGCGCGCCGAGCTCCAGCCGTACGCCGGTCCCTCGATGATGCCGAAGAGGACCGCGACCAGGCCCGCCGTGAGCAGGAGGGTGCCGAGCGGGTCGAGGTTGCTGGGCTCGGAGCGGTCGGTGCGCGGGGTGGTGACGGCCACCGCGAGGCCGAGGAGCAGGGCCAGCGGGATCATCGCCGCGAACAGGGCCCGCCAGGTCAGGTACTGGCCGACCAGGCCGCCGCCCAGGTTGCCCACCGCGCCGCCCAGGCCGATGGACAGGGTCCAGGCGGCCATGGTCCGGGCGCGGTGTTCCGGGGCGGACAGGTGAATCATGATCGACATCGTGGCGGGGGTGATGAGGGCGGCCCCGGCGCCGGACAGTCCTCGTCCCGCGATGAGTACCGCGGGGTCGGGGGCGAACGCGCTGGTCGCGGCCCCGGCGGCGAACAGGGCGAGCCCGGTGAGCAGGGCGCCCTTGCGTCCGTACCGGTCGCCGAGCGCGCCGGCCGGTATGAGAAGTGCGGCGAAGGCGATGACGTAGGCGTCGACCGTCCACAGGATCTCGGTGTGCGAGGGGTGCAGGGCGGACGAAGTCAGCTGCGGGATCAGGAGGTTGATGGCGGCGACCATGCTCTGGGCGACCATGACGCAGGCACACAGCGCGAGCAGGGTGGGGCGTTTCAGGGCGTGCGCGGGCACGGCTCCTCCCGGGAGCTAGGCGGGTGGTGTGGGATGCCCTCTCACCGTAGGCTCGCCCGTGACCTGCACTCCAGTGCAACCTTTGCAAGGGACGATTGCACATGACGCAATCCACGGGGCTGGACCTGAACCTGCTCGTCGCGCTGGACGTTCTGCTGGAGGAGCAGAGCGTCCAGGGTGCCGCCCGCCGGCTGCATCTGTCCGAACCGGCGATGAGCCGCACCCTCGGCCGGATCCGCAAGGCGCTCGGCGATCCGGTCCTCGTCCGGGCCGGGCGCCGGATGGTGCCGACGCCGCACGCAGTCGCCGTACGGGCCGAGGTGAGCGCGGTCGTGGAGCGGGCCCGCGCACTGTTCCAGCCCGGTCGGGACGCCGACCTCGGGACGGTGGAACGCACCTTCACGATCCTCGGTCACGACACGGTCGCCGCGTCCCACGGCCCGGCCCTCTTCGCACGCGCAGCCCGGGAAGCGCCCGGCATCCGCATCCGCTTCCTGACCGAGAGCCACGTGGACGCGCCGTTCCTGCGGGAGGGGACCGCCGACCTGGAAGTGGGGGTGATCGACACGGTCGCGCCCGAGGTGCACGTGGAGGCGCTCGCCGAGGACCGGATGGTCGGTGTCGTCCGTGCCGGGCACCCCCTGCTGGAGGGGGAGATGACACCCGGGCGCTTCGCCACGGCGGCCGGTCACATCACCGTCTCGCGGCGGGGGAGGCTGTACGGTCCCGTGGACGGCGCGCTCGCCGAACTAGGCCTGAAGCGACGGGTGGTGGGCAGCGTGGGGACCTTCCCCGCCTCCCTCTTCGTCATCCGCGACACCGATCTGGTGGGGATGATCGGCAGCATGGCCGAGCCGTTGGTGTCGGCACTCGGCCTCGCGACGTTCCCCGTGCCGGTGCCCCTGCCGCCGCTGCGGCTCGGGCTGGCCTGGCATCCGCGCCACGACGCCGACCCCGCACACGCGTGGCTGCGCGGGTGCGTTCGGGAACTGGTGGAGGAGTGCGCGCCGAGGCCCCGTCCACGACCTGCTCAGGTGCTTTCCAGATCCTCCAGCTTGGACACGTCCACCGACTCGTCCGCGGAGGGGGTGGCGGACGGCACGGGCTCGCCGTAGTCCGAGAGCTTCACCGTCAGGTCGGTGTCGTCGCCCTTCTGGGTGCCCTCGACCAGCAGGTGCGGCGAGTCCGTCGTGACGTACACGGTGAACGGCTCACCGTCCTCCTTGCCGTACAGCGGGATCACCGGGATGCCGTCGACGGTGGTCTCGGCGCCTTTCGTCAGCGGCTCCTCGACGGACGCGTCGGTCAGGTCCTTCTGGAGGGCGGTCAGGTCGCACACGTCCTTCCAGTCCTTGAGGTCCTTGTCGTGCGTGGTGCCGTGGATGTACCGGTTCTTGAAGAGCTCGGCGGCCGCGGTGCCCTCGCTGCCCGGAAGTTCGGCCTTCCAGTACGCGGTGTCGGCCTTCATCCACACCTCGTCCCCCTGTTTGACGATCTGGACGCGGCCGCCGTCCGCACCCATCCACACGGTGCCGACGCAGTTGCCGTCCCGGTCCAGGGACAGGTCCATCGACTCCGCTTCCCCCTTCTTCGCGGCCGCGGCCCGGTCCGTCCACGCCATGTGGAGCGACTGCGTGTGCACCAAGTGGTCCTGCGCCTCCCGGGCGAGTGCGCCGGCGCTCGGATCGCCGCTGTCGTCCGCCGTGGCCGCCGTCGCCGGGGCGGGGGAGAGGAACAGGGTCACGCCTGCCGCCGCACTGATCAGTGGTAGTCCGGCCATCGCAGGTCGTACGGCCATCGCGGTACCTCCGTGATCACCCCAAGCACCCCTCTCCAGACTACTTTTGTCCCTTTTAGGCCGCATTTTCAGTGACGCGGCGCACTTTCGGCCACCGATTGCGCATGCGATGGAAGGGGCGGGGCAGGCGGTCACGGTCCCTGACTGTGACACGACTGTGACACACGGGCACTGAACAGGAACGGAAGGCAATACCGATCATGGCGGACAGAACGGAACGACCGGCCCAGGCGACCATCCATGCGGGGGGCGAGTGGCTGGAAGCGATCTCCGGCGCGACGCGCGAGATCCTCGACCCCGCGGACGCCCGGCCGTTCGCCGTGGTCGCGGAGGGCGACGAGAAGGACGCGGAGCGCGCGGTGGCCGCCGCACGGCAGGCCTTCGACCAGGGCCCCTGGCCCGGCATCCCCGTCGCCGAGCGCGCCGCCCTGCTGCGCCGCGTCGCCGACCTCCTCCTGCGCGACCGCGAGGGACTCGGTCTGCTGGAGAGCCGGGACGCGGGCAAGACCGCCGAGGAGGGCCGCGTCGACATCGACTGCGTCGCCGACGCCTTCCGCTACTTCGCCGACCTGGTCGCCGCCGAGGCGCCCGGCCGGGTGGTCGACGCGGGCTCCCCCGACATCCACAGCGTCGTCGTCCACGAGCCGGTCGGCGTCTGCGCGCTGATCACGCCCTGGAACTACCCGCTGCTCCAGGCCAGTTGGAAGATCGCCCCGGCCCTCGCCGCCGGCAACACCTTCGTGCTCAAGCCCAGCGAGATCACCCCGCTGACGACCATCGCGCTGATCGAGCTGCTGGCCGAGGCCGGCCTGCCCGCCGGCGTCGCCAACCTGGTCACCGGCCCCGGCCACACCGTCGGCGCCCGCCTCGCCGAACACCCCGGCGTCGACCTGGTCTCCTTCACCGGCGGCCTGGCCAGCGGCACCAAGGTCGCCCAGGCGGCCGCCCCGACCGTCAAGAAGGTCGCCCTCGAACTCGGCGGCAAGAACCCCAACGTGGTCTTCGCCGACGCCTGCGCCACCGAGGAGGGCTTCGACACCGCCGTCGACCAGGCCCTCAACGCGGCCTTCATCCACAGCGGACAGGTCTGCTCGGCCGGCGCCCGCCTCATCGTCGAGGAGTCCGTCCGGGACCGCTTCGTCACCGAACTCGCCCGCCGCGCCCAGAAGATCAGGCTCGGCCGTGGCACCGAGGACGGCGTCGAGTGCGGCCCGCTCGTCTCCGAGCAGCAGCGCGCCAAGGTCGAGACGTACGTCGCCTCCGCGCTGTCCGAGGGCGCGGTGCTGCGCAGCGGCGGCAAGCGGCCCTCGCCCGCGCCGGAGCGGCCCGAGTCCGGCTACTTCTACGAGCCGACCGTCCTCGACCACTGCCACCGCGAGATGAAGGTCGTACGCGAGGAGGTGTTCGGCCCGGTCCTCACCGTCGAGACGTTCCGCACGGAGGAGGAGGCGGTGTTCCTCGCCAACGACACCGAGTACGGGCTCGCCGGCGCCGTCTGGACCGCCGACGCGGGCCGGGCCCGACGGGTCGCCGGGCGGCTGCGCCACGGCACCGTCTGGATCAACGACTTCCACCCTTACCTGCCGCAGGCGGAGTGGGGCGGCTTCGGCAGGAGCGGCACCGGCCGAGAGCTGGGCCCGGCCGGGCTCGCCGAATACCGCGAGACCAAGCACGTGTACCAGAACCTCGCGCCGAAGCCGGTGCGCTGGTTCGCCGGCTGACGCCCCTCCCCTTCGAGTCCCCTTCGAGTCCCCTTCGAGCTTCCGGAGTAAGCACCACCATGTCCGACACCCCCCAGCTGTACGACTACGTCGTCATCGGCGGCGGCACCGCGGGCTCCGTCATCGCCTCCCGACTGACCGAGAACCCGGACGTCACTGTCGCCGTCATCGAGGGCGGCCCGAGCGACGTCGGCCGCGACGACGTCCTGACCCTGCGCCGCTGGATGGGCCTGCTCGGCGGCGACCTCGACTACGACTACCCGACGACCGAACAGCCCCGCGGCAACTCCCACATCCGGCACAGCCGCGCCCGCGTCCTCGGCGGCTGCTCCTCCCACAACACCCTCATCTCCTTCAAGCCGCTCCCGTCCGACTGGGACGAGTGGGAGGCGGCCGGCGCCAAGGGCTGGGGTGCCGTCCCGATGGAGGCCTACTTCGCCCGCCTCCTCAACAACATCGTCTCCGTGGACGAGAAGGACCGGAACGCCATCGCCCGCGACTTCGTGGACGCCGCGCAGTCGGCGCTCGGCGTCCCCCGCGTCGAGGGCTTCAACCGCAAGCCGTTCACCGAGGGCGTCGGCTTCTTCGACCTCGCCTACCACCCCGAGAACAACAAGCGCTCCTCCGCCTCGGTGGCCTACCTCCACCCGGTGATGGACGAGCGACCCAACCTCCACCTCTTCCTGGAGACCTGGGCGCACCGGCTGGAGCTGAACGGCACCCGCGCCGAGGGCGTGCACGTGCGCACCAAGGACGGCGAGGACCTGCTGATACGGGCCCGCAACGAGGTCGTCCTGTGCGCGGGCGCCGTCGACACGCCCCGTCTGCTGCTGCACTCGGGCATCGGCCCCCGCGAGGACCTGGAGGCGCTCGGCATCCCCGCCGTGCACGACCTGCCGGGCGTCGGCGAGAACCTGCTCGACCACCCCGAGTCGGTGATCGTCTGGGAGACCCACGGGCCGATCCCCGAGAACTCCGCGATGGACTCCGACGCGGGCCTGTTCGTGCGCCGCGACCCCGAACACGCGGGCCCGGACCTGATGTTCCACTTCTACCAGATCCCGTTCACGGACAACCCCGAGCGCCTCGGCTACGAGCGGCCGGAGTTCGGCGTCTCCATGACTCCGAACATCCCCAAGCCGAAGAGCCGTGGCCGTCTGTACCTGACGAGCGCCGACCCGTCCGTGAAGCCCGCCCTCGACTTCCGGTACTTCACCGACGAGGACGACTACGACGCCCGGACCCTGGTCGACGGCATCCGCATCGCCCGCGAGATCGCCCGGGCCGAGCCGCTTGCGGGCTGGCTCAAGCGCGAGGTGGCCCCCGGCCCCGGCATCACGGGCGACGAGGAGCTGAGCGAGTACGCCCGCAAGGTCGCCCACACCGTGTACCACCCGGCCGGCACCTGCCGGATGGGCGCCGCCGACGACGAACTCGCCGTGGTGGACCCCGATCTGAGGATCCGGGGCCTCGACGGCATCCGCATCGCTGACGCCTCCGTCTTCCCGACCATGCCCGCCGTCAACCCGATGATCGGGGTGCTGATGGTCGGGGAGAAAGCCGTGGACCTGATGGGAGGTGGTGCGTGATGAGTACGGCACCCCAGACGCCCGTGTTCTCCGTCGACGGCCTGTGGAAGGTCTTCGGCCCGAAGGCCGACCGCATCCCCGCGGACCCCGAGCTGGCCGGCCTCGCGCCCGCCGAACTGCGCTCCCGCACCGGCTGCACGGCCGCCGTCCGGGACGTCTCCTTCGACGTCCGCAAGGGCGAGGTCTTCGTGGTCATGGGCCTGTCCGGCTCCGGCAAGTCCACCCTCGTCCGCTGCCTGACCCGGCTGATCGAGCCGACCGCCGGCACGATCGCCATCGACGGCGAGGACGTCCGCGCCATGGACAGGGCCCGCCTGCGCGAACTGCGCCGGCACCGCGCCGCCATGGTCTTCCAGCACTTCGGCCTGCTCCCGCACCGCACGGTCCTGGACAACGTGGCCTACGGCCTGGAGATCCAGGGCGTCGGCAGGTCCGAACGGCGCGAGCGGGCCGCCGAGTTCGTCACCAAGGTCGGTCTGGAGGGCATGGAGAAGCGCCGGCCCGGCCAGCTCTCCGGCGGCCAGCGCCAGCGCGTCGGACTCGCCCGCGCGCTCGCCGTCGACCCCGAGGTCCTCCTCTTCGACGAGCCGTTCAGCGCCCTCGA
Organism: Streptomyces sp. NPDC005728; assembly: GCF_040630895.1. Lineage (NCBI taxonomy): Bacteria > Bacillati > Actinomycetota > Actinomycetes > Kitasatosporales > Streptomycetaceae > Streptomyces > Streptomyces sp. NPDC005728. Next base: position 47,385 of record NZ_JBEXYL010000063.1, on the reverse strand, counting down.
CCCGCTGATCCGGCGCGACATGCAGGACGAGGTGGCCCGCCTGCACCGCGAGGAGGGCCGCACGATGGTCTTCATCACCCACGACCTCAGTGAGGCGCTGAAACTCGGCGACCGCATCGCCCTGATGCGCGACGGCAGCGTGGTCCAGCTCGGCACCCCGGAGGAGATCGTCGCCTCCCCGGCCGACGACTACGTCCGCGAGTTCGTCCGTGACGTCCCGCGCGAGCAGGTCATCACCTGCCGCACGGCCATGCGCCCCGCGATCCCGCAGGAGACGACCACCGGCCCGGCCGTCCGCCCGGACGCCCCGGTCGCGGAGGCGATCGAGGCGGTGGCCCGCGCGGGTGCTCCGGCCCGCGTGATGGACGGCGGGAAGTGCGTGGGAGTGGTCGGCCACGAGCAGCTGCTGGGCGTGGTGGCCGGCACGAACGCCGCCCTGGCCACCGGTACGGGGGCCGTCTGATGGCCACGCTCACCGTTCCCACCTCCCGTACGGCCCTCCCCGGCTTCCTGAAGAACCGTGCCGCGGCCAAGCTCCTCCTGCTCGCGCTCGCCGCCGCGGTCCTCGTCCCGCTGCTCGACAGCCGCTGGGGCAGTGGCGCCTGGCCGCACACGCTGACCGTCGACCTCTCCAAGCCGCTCGCCACCGCCAGCGACTGGGTCATCGACAACCGCGACAGCCACCCCCTGTTCCTGTACGGCTTCGGCTACGTCAGCAACGCCGTCGTCCTCTCCGTACGCGCCGTCTACCTCACCCTGCTCGCCGCGGGCTGGGCGGGCGTCACGGCGTTCGGCGCACTCGTGGCCTGGCGCCTCGGCGGCGTCCGCCTGGCCGCCGGCACCGCCGTCGCCTTCCTGGCCTGCGGAGCACTCGGCATGTGGGTGCCCACCATGCAGACCCTCGCGCTCATGGTGGTCGCCGTCCTCGCCTCCGTGGCCGTAGGCATCGTGCTCGGCCTCGCCGCCGGCCTCTCCGACCGCCTGGACCGCGCCCTGCGCCCGGTCCTGGACACGATGCAGGTGCTCCCGGCGTTCGCGTACCTCCTCCCCGTCGTCCTGGTCTTCGGCATCGGCGTCCCCGCGGCCGTCCTCGCCACCGTCGTCTACGCCGCCCCGCCGATGGCCCGCCTCACCGCGCTCGGCCTGCGCGGCGCCGACCCCGAAGTCCTGGAGGCCGTGGAGTCGCTGGGCTCCACCGCCCGTCAGCGGCTGCTGACCGCCCGCATCCCGCTGGCCCGCAAGGAACTCCTGCTCGGCCTCAACCAGACGATCATGATGGCGCTGTCCATGGCCGTCATCGCCTCCGTCATCGGCGCCGGCGGCCTCGGCGACCGCGTCTACCAGGCCCTCGCCTCCGTCGACGTGGGCGCGGCCCTCGCGGCCGGTATCCCGATCGTGCTGCTGGCCGTCGTCCTGGACCGCGTCACCGGAGCGGCCGGGGACGGCACCCACGCGAGCGAGCGCCCCCGGACCATCGGCTGGCCCTACGCCCTCGCGGTCACCGTGACCGTCGCCCTGGCCGCCCGCCTCCTCGGCCGCCTCGACTGGCCCTCCGGCTGGACCCTGCACATCGCCGAACCGGTCAACCGCGCCGTCGACTGGATGACCGCCCATCTCTACTCCGGCGTCCCGGTCGTCGGCGGCACCGCCGACTGGGCGGGCCACTTCACCACCTGGGTCCTGGACCCCGTACGCGGCGGCCTCCAGGGGCTGCCCTGGTGGTCGGTGCTGCTCCTCGTCGCCGCCCTGGCCTGGCTGATCGGCACCTGGCGCACCGCCCTGACCGCCGTCCTCGCCATGGCGGCGATCGGTGTGCTCGGGGTGTGGGATCCGTCCCTCGACACGCTCTCGCAGGTGCTCGCCGCCGTCGCCGTCACCCTCGTCCTCGGCTTCGCGACCGGCATCGCCGCCGCCCGCAGCGACCGCGTCGAACGGGCCCTGCGCCCGGTCCTGGACGTCTTCCAGACCATGCCGCAGTTCGTGTACCTGATCCCGGTCGTCGCCCTGTTCGGCGTCGGCCGCGCACCCGCCGTCGCAGCCGCGGTCGTCTACGCCCTCCCGGCCGTCGTCCGGATCACCGCGCAGGGCCTGCGCCAGGTCGACCCGGCCGCGCTGGAGTCGGCGCGCTCGCTCGGCGCGACCGGCCGCCAGCAGCTGTGGCAGATCCAGCTCCCGCTCGCCCGGCGGTCGTTGCTGCTCGCCCTCAACCAGGGCGTGGTCCTCGTCCTCGCCGTCGTCATCATCGGCGGCCTGGTCGGCGGCGGTGCCCTCGGCTACGACGTCGCCTTCGGCCTCGCCCAGGGCGACCTGGCGACCGGCCTGGTTGCCGGCGCCGCCATCGTCTGCCTGGGGCTGATGCTCGACCGGGTGACGCAGCCGACGGAGCGCCGCGCGAGGAAGGGAGCCTGACATGCGGATGCGTACGACCTTCACGGTGGCCGCCGGTGTGTCCGCGCTGGCGCTGCTGACCGGCTGCGGTGCAGCCGACATGACCAAGCAGGCCTCGCCGTTCGCGAACGCCCAGGGTTCGAAGACGGTCACCCTGTCCGTGCAGTCCTGGGTGGGCGCCCAGTCCAACGTGGCCGTCGCCCAGTACCTGCTCGAACACGAGCTGGGCTACCGCGTCGACACCGTCCAGGTGGACGAGGTGCCCGCGTGGGACGCGCTCAGCCAGGGCCGGGTCGACGCGATCCTGGAGGACTGGGGCCACCCCGACCAGGAGAAGCGGTACGTCACCGACAAGAAGACGATCGCCCGTGCCGGCGACCTCGGGGTGACCGGGCACATCGGCTGGTTCGTCCCGACGTACCTGGTCAAGCAGCACCCGGACATCACCGACTGGAAGAACCTGAACAAGTACGCCCCGCTCTTCCGCACCGCGGAGAGCGGCGGCAAGGGCCAGCTGATGGACGGCTCCCCGTCCTACGTCACCAACGACAAGGCCCTGGTGAACAACCTGAAGCTGGACTACCAGGTCGTCTTCGCCGGTTCCGAGGCGGCCCAGATCACCCAGATGAAGCAGTTCGCCAAGGACAAGAAGCCGTTCCTGACGTACTGGTACGCGCCGCAGTGGCTGTTCAAGAAGGTCCCCATGACGGAGGTGAAACTGCCGCCGTACAAGGAGGGCTGCGACGCGGACGCGGCCGAGGTCGCCTGCGCCTACCCGCACACCCCGCTGCAGAAGTACCTCAACGCCGACTTCGCGCAGTCCGGCGGCAAGGCCTCGGCCTTCCTGAAGAAGTTCAAGTGGACGACCGAGGACCAGAACGAGGTCTCCCTGATGATCGCCGACCAGAAGCTCTCGCCCGAGCAGGCGGCGAAGAAGTGGGTGGACGGCCACCACTCCGTGTGGAGGCAGTGGCTGTCCTGAACACCCTCAGGCGGAAAGGCTGTCGGCGATCTCCCGCAGCGCGGCAGCGGCCCGCCGCTGGAGCCCCGGCCCGAACGTGACGCGGGTGGCCCCGAGTTCGCCGAGTGCGGCGGGCGAGGGGCCCTCGCCGTCCAGCCGGGCCACCATGTTGATCGGGCCCTGGATCCCGGACCGCAGCAGGGGCAGTACGTCCGCCGGCGCGAGGATCGGATACACGCAGTCGGCGCCCGCCGCCACGTACAGCGCGGCCCGCTCGATGGCCCGTTCGGGATCACCGTCGCCGTGCAGGAACACGTCGATGCGGGCGTTGACGAACAGCCGGTCGGCGGCGGCCGAACGGACCTCGGCGAGGAACTCGGCGTGCGCGTGCGGGTCCTTGAGGACACCCCCGTCGGAGTCCTCAAGGTTGCACCCCACGGCACCCGCCTCCAGCAGCCGTTCCACCAGCTCCTTCGGAGCGAGCCCGTACCCGCCCTCGACATCCGCCGACACCGGCACGTCCACCGCCCGCACGATCCGGGCCACCGCCGCGAACATCTCGTCGGCCGGGGTCGCCCCGTCCGCGTACCCGAGGGAGGCGGCGACGCCCGCGCTGGGCGTGGCCAGCGCGGGGAACCCGGCCTCCACGCACACCCGGGCGCTCGCCGCGTCCCAGGGGCCGGGGAGGACGAGCGGGTCACCGTGAGGGCGCTTGAGATGCAGCGCGCGGAACACCTCCGCCTTGCTCACCGGTGCTGCCCCGGCCGGTAGTGCCCCGGGGTCATCCGGGTGGTCACGCCGAACCGGTTCCACGCGTTGATCACCGTGATCGCGGCGATCAGCTGGGCCAGCTCGGCCTCCTCGAAGTGCCGGGCGGCCCGCTCGTACACCTCGTCCGGCACGAAGCCGTCGGTCAGGACGGTGACCGCCTCGGTCAGCTCGATCGCCGCCAGCTCCTTCTCCGTGTAGAAGTGCCGCGACTCCTCCCACGCGCCGAGCTGCACGATCCGCTCCACGCTCTCGCCGGCCGCGAGCGCGTCCTTGGTGTGCATGTCGAGGCAGAACGCGCAGTGGTTGAGCTGCGAGGCGCGGATCTTCACCAGCTCGTACAGCGTGGGGTCCAGGCCCTGCTTGGCGGCCGAGTCCAGGCGGACCATCGCCTTGTAGACCTCGGGCGCGTGCTTGGCCCACTCCATCCGCGGGGCGTGTTCTGCGGCGTACTCGACGGTTTCCTGTGCAGTGGTCATGCTTCGACCCTAGGAGCGAGGAAGCCCAGGAGTATGGTCCATTTCCATGGCGAATTCATGGGCCACTCTGGGCGTCGACCTGCACCTGGAACCGGCCGGCTCCAGTGGGCTGCGCCGCGGTCTGACCGACGCGCTGCGGGACGCGGTCCGCACCGGCCGCCTTACCCCCGGCACCCGGCTGCCCTCCTCCCGCAGCCTCGCCGCCGACCTGGGCATCGCCCGCAACACCGTCGCCGAGGCCTACGCCGACCTGGTCGCCGAGGGCTGGCTCACGGCCCGCCAGGGCTCCGGCACCCGGGTCGCGGAGCGTGCGGTGGTCCCCTCCTCCGGCGCCGCACCCCGACGCCGCGAACCCGGCCCGCCCGCCTACAGCCTCATCCCCGGCACCCCCGACCTCGCCTCCTTCCCGCGCACCGAGTGGCTCAAGGCCGCCCGCCGTGCCCTGGCCACGGCCCCCTTCGACGCCCTCGGCTACGGCGATCCGCACGGCCGCCCCGAACTGCGCACCGCCCTCGCCGGCTACCTGGCCCGCGCCCGCGGCGTCCGCACCGACCCCGACACGATCGTGATCACCGCGGGCTTCTCGCACGCCCTGCGCATCCTCGGGACCCTGCTGCGGGCGCGCGGGGTGAGGGCGGTTGCGGTGGAGTCGTACGGGCTCGACGTCCACTGGGGGCTACTGAGGAACGCGGGCCTCGCGACCCCCGCGCTGCCGTACGACCGACTCGGCACCGACCCAGGCCCGTTGAGCGACGAGGGTGCCGTCCTCCTCACCCCCGCCCACCAGTTCCCGATGGGTACCCCCCTGCACCCCGACCGGCGGACCGCCGTCGTGGAGTGGGCGCGGCGGACCGGCGGACTGGTCCTGGAGGACGACTACGACGGCGAGTTCCGCTACGACCGCCAGCCCGTCGGCGCCCTCCAGGGACTCGACCCCGACCGGGTCGTCTACCTCGGCACCGCCAGCAAGTCCCTCGCCCCCGGCCTGCGCCTGGGCTGGATGGTGCTGCCCCCGTCCCTGCTGGAGGAGGCGATCGCCGCCAAGGGCCACATCGACACCTGCGGCGTACTGGACCAGCTCACCCTGGCCGAGTTCCTGGTGTCCGGCGCGTACGACCGTCACGTCCGCTCCTCCCGCCTGCGCTACCGGCGCCGCCGTGACGCTCTCGCCGCCGCCGTCGCCGACCGCGCACCCGAGGTCACGGTCACCGGGATCGCGGCCGGTCTGCACGCCGTGCTGCGGCTGCCGCCCGGCACCGAGCAGTCGGTGATCCAGGCCGCCACCTGGCAGGGGCTGGCCCTGCACGGCCTTGCCTTCCACCGGCATCCGGAGGCGGTCGCCGAGCCGCTGGACGCGCTGGTGGTGGGGTACGGGACGCCGCCGGACAGTGCTTGGGCGGGGGCGTTGGAGGCGTTGTGCCGGGTGTTGCCGTGAGGGCAGCTTCGGCTAAGCGGAGGCTGTGGGGGAGGGAGGCAAGGGGTCGACCACGAACGACCCCCGGGCACGCACGGTTACTACCAGCCCCCTGTCCCGAAGGATGTCGAGAGCGCGGCGGACGGTACCCGGACCGACTTTGTATTCGTGCGTCATCGTCAGTTCGCCCGGCAGCCGGGTGCCGGGCGGGTACTCGCCGGAACGGATCTTCCGCTCGATGATCGCGGCCAACTGTTCATACACGTACTGCGGCGAGTCGGGGCTGATCTTGTCCACGTTTTGACCGTAGAGCGCCACCCTCCACTACGCATTACCTAGCACTACTACCAACCACTACCTATCACTACCGTAATCTGAGTAGGGTGCGGGGGAACAAAGACGCCCCGGCGGGAAGGGTGAGAGCTTCCGTGCCGGGGCTGAGCCGACTGAGTAGGAGTCGACCTATGCGCAGCCTAGTGGCCGCGATCCTGAGCCTCTTCCTGCCTCCCCGCGGAGCGCACCGCGCCGACATGCCGCCGCCCCTCATCACCTGTCCGTCCGTTCCCGCGTTCCGACTCACCTCCGTGCGTCGGACGAGGCCGTACCCGACGGACGTGATCGCCGCCGACGGTCTGCCGTTGGTCCGGCCCTACGTCGTCGTCTGGGAACGCGAGCGTGACGAACAAGAACGGCGCTACTACGCCCCGTGGGAGGCCGTCGTATGAGCACGTCACCGCTCCGCAGCCTCGGCGTCGATCCCACCACCGGCAAGGAGGCGTTCGTGGTCGCGCGCCCTGGTGGTCTCCTCGAATCGCTGGCTGACGCGCATGCCCTGGAGACCGCCGCCGTCCTGGTGGCAGTCGTCGGCGCCGTACTGGAGGCGGGCGAGGCATCGGACGCCGAACTCGCCGCCCTCGTATCGCCGTTGCACGCGGCCCTCGACGAATGCGTCGGCATGATGGCGTCGGACAGCGAGGGGTGACGTAGAGGCATCCCGCTGTCAGGCATCCGATGATGCCGTGGGTGCCCGGGCTCGACCTGGGCACCTGCCGATCGGCTGTCACATCACGGCGGTCGAACGGCAGGCAACTGCTGCCTGCCGACCCGCGTTCTGTGGGCGTGTGACAGAGATCATCAGGAAGTGCGGGAACCCCAACCGGAATCCCCTGTTCACAACCTCCTCACAGCAGCTACCGTCCCCGTTCACTGATCGAATTCGGCCAGCGCATGCACAGTCATGTGCTGCTTCGGGCTGCCTTGATGCCGGTCGATGGGTCTTCGATTCTCTGTCCGCCGTGCAGGGCGGGCTCTTTGGTGTGGGGGTTTGGGGTGGGTGCTCGCCGAGCGCGTGCCGTCTCTGTCGGGCTCGCTGGCGCGCTGCTGACAGGACTGTTGTCGAGCGTGTCGTTCGTGACGTCGCCGTCGGCGGCGGCTGCGGATGCCGACACGACGCCGCTGGTGCCGTCGCAGTCGCTGGGGACGGTGCCGGCGCAGCAGCAGGAAGAGGTGGGCAAGCCGCTGCCGAAGCCGGTGTGGCCCGCTGCTGCTGAGGCGACGGTCGACCTGTCCCAGGCGGCTCCGGGCGATCCCGGCACGGTGACGCCGTCCCCGTCCGCGTCTGCGTCCGGGTCAAGTGGCGGAACGCAGGTCGGAGACGTCGTCGAGGTCGCACCCCTGGCGGAGCCGAAGCCGGATACCGCGCCCCAGCTGGCCCGGGTCCGGGCCGCGGGGGAGTCTCCGTCTGCCGAGCCCAGCCCGAGCAGCACTCCAGAGCCGGAGGCCACGCCGTCGTCGGCCGGCGAGCCGACCCTTGCCGCGTCGCCGTCCGAGACGGCGAGCGCGGACCCGTCACCGACCGCATCGCCCAGTGCAGACCCGGAGCCCTCGCCGGTATCGCCGGAGCAGGTGGATGTGCGGCTGCTGGACCGCCAGGAGGTGGCCCCGGTCAGCGGGGTGGGCCTCGGTCTGCAGGTGACCCGCAGCGACGGCGTTTCGGCGCCGGGGCAAGTGCAGGTGTCGATCGACTACTCGGGCTTCAAGTACGCCTACGGTGCTGACTTCGCCTCGCGCCTGGTGCTGGTGAAGATGCCCGCGTGCGCGTTGCAGACCCCGGGGGCCGAGGAGTGCGCCTCCCGCGACGTGGTTCCGGCAGAGAATGACACGGCGCAGGGGACGCTGACGGCGACGGTGGAGGCGGCGCCGGACACGCAGGGCCTGTCGACGCAGCTGGTGAGCGGCGGGGCAAGCGTGTACGCGCTGAGCAGCGGCTCGTCCTCGGACCAGGGCGACTTCCGGGCCTCGACGCTCTCCGCCAGCGGATCGTGGGAGGTGGCGACCGGCTCGGGGGCCTTCACCTACAACCTGCCGGTGCAGTTGCCGAGCCCCGCGATGGGGACAGCGCCAGGGCTTGCGCTGTCGTACAACTCGCAGTCGGTGGACGGCCGTACGTCGGCAACGAACAACCAGGCCTCCTGGGCCGGCATGGGGTGGGATCTCGGCGCAGGCTTCATCGAGCGCCGCTACCGCAACTGCACCCAGGACGGCCTCAAGACGATCGGCGACATGTGCTGGGACTCGCCGAACACGGCCAAGGAGCCGGACGGCGCGGTCTACGTCATCAGCCTCAACGGGGTGACGTCGACGCTGGTGCAGGACAACAACGGCACCGGCTCCTACCACCTTGAGGACGACCCGGGCTGGCGGGTGCAGCACCTGTGGGGCGGGCATGGTGCGGACGACGAGTACTGGGTGATCTCCACGCAGGACGGGCAGCGTTACTACTTCGGCTGGGGCCGTTCGGAGCGCACCCAGGCGGCGACCGCGTCGGTCTTCACCATGCCGGTGGTCGGCAACAACGCGGGCGAGCCGTGCCATGACCAGTTCCCCGAGCCGTGCACGCAGGCCTGGCGGTGGAACCTGGACCGGGTCGTGGACGCCAACGAGGTCGAATCCGCCTACTTCTACGACAAGGAGTACAACTACTACCGGTCGGTCGCCAATGGCGACAAGGCCCGCCAGTACACCTCGGCCGGCTACCTGAACGAGATCCAGTACGGCTGGGCCTCCCAGGTCCCCGGCTCCCTCCCGACCGGCAAGGTCGTGCTCACCCATGTCGGCCGGTGCGTGGAGCGGATGTCCGACACCGACCCGCTGCGCAGCGAGCCGGGCGCCTGCCCCTCGATCTCCTCCAGCCCCTCGTCGTACCCGGACGTGCCGGTCGACCTGATGTGCGACGGTACCTCGGGCGACTACTACTGCGCGGGCAAGACGTACTACCCCACGTTCTTCTCCAAGGACATGCTGTGGGACATCAAGACCTACGTGCTCAGCACCTCGGCTGACGACTGGGACCTGGTGCAGCAGTACCAGACCAAGCACGCCCTGCCCAACCCGGACGGGTCGATCGGCAAGACGCTGTGGCTGGACTACGTCCAGCGCAAGACATACGGCTCGGGCACCGACCTGGTCCTGCCGGTCATCAATTTCAACGGCGTCGACCTCGACAACAAGGTCGGCTCCACCGAGCTGAACTTCCGCCGCGTCAGCACGATCCACGGAGACCTGGGCGCCACCACCACCGTCACCTACGGCCAGCCCAACCCCTGCAGCGCCGACAACCTGCCCACCGAGTCCTCCAACACCCAGGACTGCTTCTGGCAGAAGTGGACCCCCGAGGGCGCCACCGACTCCAAGGCCGGCTGGTTCAAGAAGTTTCTGGTCACCAAGGTCACCACCGACCCCACGGTGACCACCAGCCAGGACGGCGCGCCGGAGATGACCACCAGCTACGACTACCAGGGAGGCGCCGGCTGGGGCTTCACCAACGACCCCCTCACGCCGGACGAGGACGAGTCCTGGTCGGACTGGCGCGGCTACCAGCGCGTGGAGGTCACCGGCGGCAGCGGCAGCGGTAAGCACTCCACCTTCTCCTGGCTCTATCGAGGCCTGGACGGCGACCGCACCTCCAAAACCGACCCCACCAAGACCCGCACGGTCACCGTCACCGACGGCGACAACACCTCCTACCCCGACTCCGCCTGGCTGCGCGGCAAGACCATCGAGACCTCGACGCGCGACGACGCGGCAGGTTCCCACGAACGGGTCTTCCACAGCTACTGGACCCACGACACAGCCCAGTACGAGGGCCTGCCCGACGCCCGCTTCGTCCGCGAGTCCCAGACCCGCACCATGGACAAGACCTCCACCGGCTGGCGCGAGCACATCGTCCAGAACGAATACGACGCCACGGTGGGCACCTCCGCCACCTACGGCCTGCCGCTGCGCGTCGACGACTGGGGCCAGACCGGCGTCTCCGACAACAGCTGCACCACATACGGCCGCGCCTACAACACCGACATGGACGGCAGCATCCAGCGCTGGACCGTGCTCATCGACGAAACCCTCCACTACGCGGCCGGCTGCGACGACCGCGCCTCCACCAACCAGGACGGCTACACCGTCACCCTCTACGACAACGCCACCACGGTGGACGGCAACAAGCCCTACGACGGCAACGCCACCGAGATCCGCACCCACACCCAGTCGGACAAATACCGGGCCGCCTACTACGGCTACGACAACGCCGGCCGTGTGATCTGGCACGAGGACGGCAAGCACCAGCGCACCAACATCTCCTTCAATCCCGCAGCCAACTGGCCCACCGACGGCATCACCACCACCAGCCCGCTAGCCGGCCTGGCTCCTCGGCTGTCTTCAACGATCTGGAAGTCCCGCTACTGGGGCCTGGTGTACAAGAGCCAGGACGCCAACGGCAACGTCACCTGGAGCACGCTGGACGCGGCCGGACGGGTCACCGAGGTGTGGAAGCCCACCGAGACCGGCGACTCACCCTCGGTCACGTACAGCTACAGCGTCCCCACCTCCACCCTTGGCGGGGTCCCCGATTCCGTGGACGGCTTCCCCCGGGTAGGCACCCACGTCCTGCAGTCCGGCACCACCTACCTGCACTCCTACGCCTACACCGACGCCCTGGGCCGCACCCGCGAGACACAGATCCCGCTCCCCTCTGATGAGCGCCAGGTCTCTGCGACCCGCTACGACGACGCGGGCAACGTCACCGGCACGTCCGCGGTCTTCCGCAGCCAGGGCACAGCCGGTTCCGGTGGACCGGTCAGCCCGAAGGTCGAAGACCTGCCCTCCTACACCGACCTGACCCTGGACTGGGCAGGCCGCACCACCCAGTCCAAGATCCTCATCGGCGACGGCAGCGGCTTCACCACCTCCCAGTACGGCGGGACCCGCACCGAGTACCACGACGACTACACCACCGCACTGCCCTCGAACAGCGGTGCCACCGACACGTACACCGACGTGTTCGGCCGCACGTCCAAGGTCGTCGAGCACAACGGCACCTCCACCTTCACCACCGCGTACGGCTACAACGCCAAGGGCCAGCTCGCGAAGATCACCGACTCGCGCGGCAACACCACCAAGTACGGCTACGACTGGGCCGGACAGCGCACGAGCGTCGACGACCCCGACTCCGGCCTCTCCAGAACCGAGTACGACGCCAACGGCCAGATCAGCAAGACCACCAGCAACATCCTCGACCTCGGTCACGAGATCCAGCTGACCTACAGCTACGACAACCTCGGCCGCAAGACCGCCGTCTCCGACGGCAGCACCGAACTCGCGTCCTGGACCTGGGACGGATCAATCGGCCTCAACCAAGTCCCCGGCGGGCTCGGACAGATCGTCGCCTCCACCAGCCGTGACGCCGACGGCAACCTCTACACCACCAAGGTCAACAGCTTCGACGGCCGGGGCCGCCCGCAGAGCACCACAACGACGATCCCCGCCGCGGTCAGCGCCCTGGCCGGCTCCTACACCACCGGCCTGCATTACGACGCCGCCGACCACGTCACCTCCATCGACTATCCGGCCGCCGGCGGACTACCGGCAGAGACCGTCACCACCGGCTACACCGCCTACGGGCACCCCCGCAGCCTCCAGTCCGGCCTGCAGACCTACATCCAGTCGACCGGCTATGACTCCTACGGCCGCCTCACAGGCCGCACCTACGGCCAACCTCCGGTCAACCCCGACACGGTCAACACGGAGCGCAGCTACACCTACGACGACGCCAACGGCACCCGCTGGCTCAAGAGCATCACCACGAGCGCCAGCATGGTGGGCTTCGGCTCCAGCTCCGGCTTCACCACCGAAGTCCAGAAGGACACCTACACCTACAACGCCGACGGCCAGATCACGTCAATCCGCGAAAGCGCCGCAAACCAGCCGACGCAGAACCAGTGCTTCGTGTTTGACGATCAGGCCCGGCTCACCAAGGCCTGGACGCGCGACGGCAGCTGCCTCTTGCCCTCGGGCATATCCGACTTCACCGGTCCCGATCCGTACGAGAGCTCGTACTCCTACGACCGCCTCGGCAACCTCCAGTCCGTCACCAGCCGGGGCTCCGACGGCAAGGCGACGACCCGGGACTACCTCTACCCCGGCTACGACGACAGCGGCACCTGGACCACCGCCAACGCCGCCCACCCCCACGGCGTCCGCAAGATCAACCACCTCCAGGACGGCACCACCACCGCCACCGAGAGCTTCAGCTACAACTTCGACGGCCAGATGACCCAGCACGTCGAACCCACCAAGACGTCCGACTACACCTGGACCAAACTCGGCCGGCTCGCCACCGCCAAGACCACCGACTCCAGCGGCAGCAAGCTCACCCGCTACACCTACGACGCCAACGGGACCCTCCTCGTCCGCGCCACCCCGCAGGAAACGGTCGCCTACCTCGGCGGCATGGAACTGCGCACCACCGACGGGACCTCAGCCACAGCCACCCGCTACTACACCAGCGGTTCCTCCACCGTGGCGATGCGCACCACCACGGACAACACCACGGCCGGCGGCACAGTCACCTACCTGATGGCCGACACCCAGGCCTCCACCCAACTCGCCGTCGACGCCACCACAGGCACCGCAACCCGCCGCCGCTACACCCCCTTCGGCGACCAACGCAGCGGCACCCTCCCCACCGGAACCGACCACGGCTTCCTCGGCAAAACAGAAGACACCAGCACCGGCCTGTCCCTGCTCGGCGCCCGCGCCTACGACCCCCACCTCGGCCGCTTCCTCAGCCCCGACCCACTCAGCACCCCCTACGACCCGCAGAACCTCTCCGCCTACAGCTACAGCGGCAACGACCCAATCAACTACTCCGACCCCACCGGGCTCATCACGTACGACAAGGTCGCCTACCCCGAGACCAGCGGCCAGTGCACCGGAGGCTGGAACGCATGCAACGGGTCAAATCCCGGACGGACCAAAACTGGCGGGACGGTAGCCGGATCAGGCGGCGGCAGCGGCAGCGGCAGCAGCGGCAGCAGCGGCAGCAGCGGCGGCAGCGGAGGACTCGGCGGCTGGCTGGGTGATCTCGCCCGCAGCGTGGGCGACGAGATAATCTCCATCGGCACAGCTGCTAAGCAGCAATTCGACACAGAAACGCAGTGCATCGGCCTCCACGCTGATGATTGCGTAAATGTGGTCGCCAATCTGATCGGTACCATCACGGGCCAGAGTGTGGGTAAGGGGCTGGTCTCGCGCGGAGCCGAGATATACGGCGACTACGCAAACGGCCGGAGCGCCCAGGGTACCGGGAAGGTGGTATTCGACCTGGTCATGCTGGTGGCGACGCGACGTGGATTCGTCGCGGGCGAGGCCGCCGACGGGATGAAGTTGAGGTCCCTCCTCGAACGGGGCTGCAGCTTTACCCCATCCACCCCGGTCCTCATGGCTCACGGCAAGACCAAACCCATCGGCAAACTCAAGACCGGGGACAAGGTCGAAGCCGCTGACCCCGCCGACGGCAAGCACAAGGGTCTCCGCAAGGTCACCGCCACGCACATCAACCACGACTACGACCTCGTCGACCTCCGGATTAAGCGTCCCGACGGAGGTGTCACCACCCTTCACACCACCGCGAAACACCCCTTCTGGGACGACACCCTCCACGCCTGGGTCCCCGCGGGTGAACTCCGCACCGGCCACAACCTCAACACCGCGAGCGATCACCACGTCCGCGTCGCCGCCGTCATCGCGCGCTCCGGCGATCGCGACATGTACAACCTCACCGTCGACGACCTCCACACGTACTATGTGCTGGCGGGCGAGACTCCCGTGCTCGTGCATAACTCCGGAGGCTGCCCTGATCTGGATGCGCTTTCGCAAAGTGGAATGCGTCCAGCTAAGGGGAAGACGACTCATGCAGGGCGTGAGTATCAGAAACATATGAACCGTGGCGATCTTCCTGTGGTTCCCGGCAAGGAGTTGAAGACTGCCGGACAGGATTTGTTGGACGACATTCTGACCAATCCGCAAACCGCTACGTCCGCTGTTAATTCCGGCAACTTCGCGGGCGGAACGCGATATATCATGCCGGACCCTGCTGGTGGACGCGGGATCGGTGCAACCTTCGACGCAAATGGACAGTTCCAATACTTCGGGCGGTACTAGGCATGTTGGTAATCGAGCCGTGGGATGCAAAGGCGCGCGGCGGCGCTAGCCTCGCGGACCTTCGGAGTGCGATCGCGGGGGCGTCTGTGAGTGCGGTCCGCTATGTAGTGCCGCAGGGGGAAACCTGGCCCGAAGGGCACAGGGAGGATCGTGCTCATGAAGTCGACATGGCCGTTGATCTGGTCATGAGCACTGGGGCTGCACTATCCCTGTCCTGGGCGATGGATGGTCTCAATGAAGGGATGGCGATCGGGCTTAGGGAACCTGGAGAGTCGGCCGCCGACTCGCCGGGGGACGCTGTCGACGTGAGCGACCATGCCGATTGGGAGAGGTTCCTTGGGGCGGAGATTGTGGAAATCGGCTCTGCCTGGCACGTTCCCAATGAAGGTTGCCCTGAAATGCCCTGGGCGTATCGCCTTGGATTCTCCAATAAGTCATTCCTGGTTGTTGCGCTAGGTACGGCCGAGGGAGAAGGGTTCACGTATATGCCCGATGAGCTAATCGTGTTCTTCGACGAGGGTCTCGCAGCTTCCTACAGGATCCCAGCGAGTGATACTTCTTCACGCGGATAGGTTGAACCGAGTCAGAGGATTCGGTAAGTGCCTGGTGCGGGACGCGTGATAGTCGAGCATTTTCATTTCTCGGAAAAATAGATCAAACAGGCCCCGCCGGAGTGATCTCCGGAGGGGCCTGGCGTCTTGTGACGGCAACGCTGACGGCAACGTCAGCGGACGACGGCTGCCGAGGGCGGCGGCTCTCCGGAGTCGTCGCCCTCGGCCAGCATGCTGCCCAGAGTGTCGATGGCCTGGCGCTGGAGGCGGAGGCGGACGTGGGCGTAGACGCCGATGTGGGCGTGGCCGAGGAGTTCCTTGATGACGACGAGTTCGACGCCCTGTTCCAGGAGCAGGGTGGCGGTCGAGTGGCCGAGGTCGTGGAAGCGGATGCGGCGGAGGCCGGCCTCGCGGAGGAGCGTGGTGAAGGCGCGGGTGACCTCAGCCTTCTCCCGTCACCGGCGCTTCTTCCGCCACCGGCGCCTCCCCGAACCGCGCCAGTGCCAACGCCCCCGCCACAGCCACCGCGAACCCCAGCACCCCCAACCAGGCCAGCCCCTCCTTCGTCCGGTCGCCGAGCCAGATCACGCCGACCGCGGCCGGGCCGATCGTCTCGCCGATCACCAGGCCGGCTGTCGCCGTCGTCACCGAGCCGCGCTGCAGGGCGGACGTCAGCAGGATGAAGGCGGCGCCGCCACCGATCAGGAGGGCGTAGGCCGCCGGGTTGGTGAACAGATCGGCCGGCCGCAGCGAGTCGATCAGGCGGACCGACACCTCCACCACCCCGAACCCGAAACCCGCCCCCAGCCCCAGCACCAGCGCCCGCATGCGCCCGGACAGCCGCCCGCCCAGCAGCGCGAGCACCAGCATGCAGAGCGCCGTCGCGAGCATCGCCCACTTCAGGGCGTCGGAACCCTCCTGCTCCCCCTCCGGCCCGGACGCCAGCCCCAGCATCGCGAGTCCGGCGCAGACCACGCCCACCGCGCCCCACTCCGTGCCGCTCAGCCGGACCCGCAGCAGGCGCGCCGCGACCACCGCCGTCACCGCCAGACTCGACGCCAGTGCCGCGCTGACGGCGTAGATCGGAATCGACCGCAGCGCCGCGATCTGGAACACGAAGCCCAGTCCGTCCAGCGCAAGACCGGCCAGATACCGCCACTGCCGCAACGCGCGCAGCAGCAGAGCGGCTTCGCCGCCGCCGCCCGTACCGGCCTCTCGCGCGGCGACCGCCTGCAACACCGTCGCCGTACCGAAGCAGACCGCCGCGGCCAGGGCACACACCATTCCAAAGAGCACGAAGTGACTCTAGGGGAGAGGCGAACAGGCAACCCGCCTCGGGGCCCGCTCTCACCGGTCTCTAGGCTGACGGCCGAAACAGGCCAACCAACGGGGGAGACACCAGCATGGCCACCGCACGCCGACGACTCCGCTCGGGAACCGTCCTTCTCGGCGGCATGGGCCTCCTGGCCACCGCCCTGACCGCCTGCTCCTCCGCCCCGGACAAGCGCTGCGTCGATCGCGACAGCTACCGGCTCGCCAAGGGCTACAAGGTCGTCTCCGACAAGAACTGCAAGGTGACGAAGGCCTCCGTGAACGGGGCCTGGTACTACGGCGGCAAGAAGAAGGGCTCCTGGGTCAGCGGCGGTTCCTTCACCAAGCCGAGCAAGGGCTCGGGCTCCGGCTCCGGTTCGCGCGGCTCCTCGAACGACGACGGCTACCACAGCGGAGTGCACCGCGGCGGCTTCGGCGGCGGCCACGGCAGCTCCGGCGGCTGACCGAAAACCGGACCGGGATCCGCCGCATGGAACGCCGTACGACCACCCCCCGCCCCGGCTGGCAGCAGACCGTCGAGGAACAGGGGCTCGTCTACCCCCTCACCCGCCACCCCGACGGCGAGCTGCGCCCCTACTGGGACGAGAGCGCCTACTACGTCTTCACGCTGGACGAGGTCGAGGCGCTGGAGGAGACCGTCGAGGAACTGCACCGCATGTGCCTCGCGGCAGCCGAGCACATCGTGGCGAAGAACCGCCTCGCCGACCTCGGCATCACCGACCCGCGTATCGCCGGGGCCGTCACCGAGGCCTGGCACCGCCGCGCCGAACTCCCCTCCGTCTACGGCCGCTTCGACCTCTGCTACGACGGCACCGGCCCGGCGAAGCTCCTGGAGTACAACGCCGACACCCCCACGTCCCTGGTGGAGGCCGCCTCACCCCAGTGGTTCTGGATGGAGGAACGTTTTCCCGGCGCCGACCAGTGGAACTCCCTGCACGAACGCCTCGTCGACGCCTGGCGGAAACAGGCCGCGCTGCTCCCGCCGGGCAGCCCCCTGCACTTCGCGCACTCCTCCGCCGACGAACTCGGCGAGGACCTGATGACGGTCGCCTATCTGAAGGAGACCGCCGAACAGGCCGGCCTCGCCACCGACTGGATCTCCATGGAGGAGATCGGCTGGGACACCCTCTCCGGTCGCTTCGTGGACAACCGGCTCCGCTTCATCCGCAGCATCTTCAAGCTCTATCCGTGGGAGTGGCTCACCACCGACGCCTTCGCCGGGCACGTCCTCGACACCCTGGACAACGGCGGCGGCACCGGCACCACCCTGTGGATCGAACCCGCCTGGAAGATGCTCCTGAGCAACAAGGCCCTCCTGGCGATCCTCTGGGAGCTGTACCCCGGCCACCCGAATCTCCTTCCCTCCTACCTGGACGGCCCCCGCGAGCTGGCGCGATCGACCGGTTACGTCGCCAAGCCCCTGCTCGGCCGCGAGGGCGCGGGCGTGACCGTCCACGAGCCCGGCGCCCCGGCCGTCACACGCGACGAACCCTGCTGCTACCAGCAGCTCGCCCCGCTGCCCGCCTTCGACGGCAACCACGTCGTCCTCGGCGCCTGGGTCGTCCAGGACGAGCCGGCCGGCCTCGGCATCCGCGAGTCCTCGGGCCTGATCACCGACGAGTACGCCCGCTTCCTGCCGCACGTGATCCTCTAGGACGTCCCTAGGCCTCCAGGACCGCCCGCAGCTGGGCGAGTCCCCAGTCGAGGTCCTCCTTGCTGATCACCAGCGGCGGGGCGATCCGGATCGTCGCACCATGGGTGTCCTTCACCAGGACGCCCCGGTCCATCAGGCGCTCGGACACCTGCCGGCCCGTCCCGACGCTCGGCGCGATGTCGACCCCGGCCCACAGCCCGCGCCCGCGCACCGCCGTCACCTTGCCGGTGCCGAGCAGGGCGCCCAGCTCCCGGTGCAGATGCTCGCCGAGCTCGGCGGAGCGTGCCTGGTACTCGCCCGTCCGCAGCATCGCGATCACCTCCAGCGCCACCGCGCAGGCCAGCGGATTCCCGCCGAACGTCGACCCGTGCTCGCCCGGCCGGAACACCCCGAGCACCTCGGTGCTCGACACCACCGCCGACACCGGCAGGATCCCGCCGCCCAGTGCCTTCCCCAGCACATACACATCCGGTACGACGCCCTCGTGCTCGCAGGCGAACGTCCGCCCGGTCCGGCCCAGCCCCGACTGGATCTCGTCGGCGATGAACAGCACGTCCCGCTGCCGGGTCAGCTCGCGCACCGCCGGCAGGTAACCGGCCGGCGGGACGATCACGCCCGACTCGCCCTGGATCGGTTCGAGCAGTACCGCGACCGTGTTCTCGGTGAGCGCCGACCGCATCGCGGTCAGGTCGCCGTACGGCACGATCTGGAAGCCCGGCGTGTAGGGCCCGAAGTCCGCCCGTGCCTCGGGGTCGGTGGAGAAGCTGATGACCGTCGTCGTACGCCCGTGGAAGTTGCCGGTCGCGACCACGATCTTCGCCATCTCCGCGGGCACCCCCTTCACCCGGTACCCCCACTTCCGGGCGGTCTTCACCGCCGTCTCCACCGCCTCGACGCCGGTGTTCATCGGCAGCACCATCGACATGCCGCACAGATGGGCCAGCTGCTCGCAGAACGCGGCGAACCGGTCGTGGTGGAACGCCCGCGACGTCAGCGTCACCCGCTCCAGCTGCGCCTTGGCCGCCTCCACCAGCCGCCGGTGGCCGTGGCCGAAGTTCAGGGCCGAGTACCCGGCCAGCAGGTCGAGGTAGCGCCGCCCCTCGACATCCGTCATCCAGGCCCCGTCCGCGGTGGCCACGACCACGGGCAGCGGATGGTAGTTGTGCGCACTGTGGGCGTCGGCGGCGGTGATGAGCGTCTCCGTAGCGTTCACGGGAACTCCAGAGGGCCAGAGAGTCGGGATGCACCCCCTTTCTTATCCTCGCTCGCATGGTGGACGCGGGAACTGCACGATCCGGCGCGCCCGGTAGGCTGATCACCGGGTCGTGACTGGCGCGCTGGGATGGGACGGACCATCGGGGAGCGGCCCGAGTGGGAATGAGTGCCGTGCGCCTGGGCCGAACGTGAACGCTGTACGCACACCGTCCGGAGGTCCCCATGCCAGAGCAGTCCCCGTCCACCGAGTCCACTGCCTTCCGCGCCGCCCTCGACGTGATCCGTGCCGTCGAGCCGCGGGTGGCCGACGCCATCGGCCAGGAGGTGGCCGACCAGCGCGAGATGCTCAAGCTGATCGCCTCCGAGAACTACGCCTCCCCGGCCACCCTGCTGGCGATGGGCAACTGGTTCAGCGACAAGTACGCCGAGGGCACCATCGGCCGCCGCTTCTACGCCGGCTGCCGCAACGTCGACACGGTGGAGTCCCTGGCCGCCGAGCACGCCAAGGCCCTCTTCGGCGCCCGCCACGCCTACGTCCAGCCGCACTCCGGCATCGACGCCAACCTCGTCGCCTTCTGGGCCGTCCTCGCGGACCGGGTGGAGGCCCCGTTCCTGGAGAAGACCGGCGTCCGCCAGGTCAACGACCTCTCCGAGGCCGACTGGGCCCAGCTCCGCCAGGCCTTCGGCAACCAGCGCATGCTCGGCATGTCCCTGGACGCCGGCGGCCACCTCACCCACGGCTTCCGCCCGAACATCTCCGGCAAGATGTTCGACCAGCGCTCCTACGGCACCGACCCGGCCACGGGACTCATCGACTACGAGGCCCTGCGCGCCCAGGCCCGCGAGTTCAAGCCCCTGATCATCGTCGCCGGCTACTCGGCGTACCCGCGTCTGGTGAACTTCCGGATCATGCGCGAGATCGCCGACGAGGTCGGGGCGACCCTGATGGTCGACATGGCCCACTTCGCCGGTCTGGTCGCCGGCAAGGTCCTGACCGGCGACTTCGACCCGGTTCCGCACGCCCAGATCGTCACCACGACCACCCACAAGTCCCTGCGCGGCCCGCGCGGCGGCATGGTCCTGTGCGACGACTCCCTGAAGGACCAGGTCGACCGCGGCTGCCCGATGGTCCTCGGCGGTCCGCTCCCGCACGTCATGGCCGCGAAGGCCGTCGCCCTCGCCGAGGCCCGCCGGCCCTCCTTCCAGGACTACGCCCAGCGCATCGTCGACAACTCCCGCGCCCTCGCCGAGGGCCTGATGCGCCGCGGCGCCACCCTGGTCACCGGCGGCACGGACAACCACCTCAACCTGATCGACGTGGCCACCTCCTACGGCCTCACCGGCCGCCAGGCCGAAACGGCCCTCCTCGACTCGGGCATCGTCACCAACCGCAACGCCATCCCGGCCGACCCGAACGGCGCCTGGTACACCTCCGGCATCCGCATCGGCACCCCCGCACTGACCACGCGTGGCCTCGGCACCGCGGAGATGGACGAGGTCGCCGGCCTCATCGACCGCGTCCTCACCACCGCCGAGCCGGGCACCACCAAGTCGGGCGCCCCGTCCAAGGCCGCCCACGTCCTGGACCCGAAGGTGGCGGAGGAGATCGCCCAGCGGGCGACGGACCTGGTGGCGGGGTTCCCGCTGTACCCGGAGATCGACCTGGGCTGACCCGCCCAAAGGCGCACCGGCCGCTCACCGGCCGACCAGCCCCCGACGAGACTTCTCCCGCTGGGTGGCCCGGCAGCACGCCGGGCCACCCAGCGGCGCTGTTTCCCACCAGTTCCGGATCGGCATCAGCGACCTGAGAGAATGGTGAACATGGCCTCTGACCGACCCCGCGTGCTCTCCGGCATCCAGCCCACCGCCGGCTCGTTCCACCTCGGCAACTACCTCGGCGCCGTCCGCCAGTGGGTAGCCCTGCAGGAGTCCCACGACGCCTTCTACATGGTCGTCGACCTGCACGCGATCACGGTCCCGCAGGACCCGAAGGATCTGCGCGCCAACACCCGACTGGCCGCAGCCCAGCTGCTGGCCGCCGGCCTCGACCCCGACCGCTGCACCCTCTTCGTGCAGAGCCACGTCCCCGAGCACGCCCAGCTCGCCTGGATCATGAACTGCCTCACCGGCTTCGGCGAAGCCAGCCGCATGACCCAGTTCAAGGACAAGTCGGCCAAGCAGGGTGCGGACCGCGCGTCCGTCGGCCTGTTCACATACCCGGTCCTCCAGGTCGCGGACATCCTGCTGTACCAGGCCAACGAGGTGCCGGTCGGCGAGGACCAGCGCCAGCACATCGAGCTGACCCGCGACCTGGCCGAGCGTTTCAACGGGCGCTTCGGCCGGACCTTCACGGTCCCGAAGCCGTACATCCTCAAGGAGACGGCGAAGATCTACGACCTCCAGGACCCGTCGATCAAGATGAGCAAGTCGGCGTCCACGCCGAAGGGCCTCGTCAACCTGCTCGACGAGCCGAAGACGACGGCGAAGAAGGTCAGGAGCGCGGTCACGGACACCGACACGGTGATCCGTTTCGACGCCGAGAGCAAGCCGGGTGTGAGCAATCTGCTCACGATCTATTCGACGCTCACCGGGGCGGGTATCTCCGACCTGGAGGAGAAGTACGAGGGCAAGGGCTACGGCGCGCTCAAGACGGACCTCGCCGAGGTCATGGTCGAGTTCGTGACGCCGTTCCGGGAGCGCACCCAGCAGTATCTGGACGACCCCGAGACGCTGGACTCGGTCCTGGCCAAGGGCGCGGAGAAGGCGCGAGCCGTGGCGGCGGAGACGCTCGCGCAGGCGTACGACCGCGTGGGCTTCCTGCCGGCGAAGCACTGAGCAGGCGGCACCGAGAGGTGCTCAGGGGGCACAGAGAGGCGCCCGGAGGCACCGGGGAGCACAGCGGCGTACGCCGCACACACGTCCGACAGGGCGGAGCGCTGCACATCACTTCTGCTGCGCCTGCCCACAGGACATCCGTGGCCGTACAGTCGATAGCCGACGGCCCGGACGAAGAGGGCCGAGACGACATCGCGCGACGACAGGAGACGACGTGGGGACCGTAACGATCGGCGTGTCGATCGCGGTCCCGGAGCCTCACGGCAGCCTGCTCCAGGAGCGGCGCGCGGGCTTCGGCGACGCCGCGGCTCACGGCATCCCCACGCACGTCACCCTGCTGCCGCCGACCGAGGTGGCGGCGGCCGACCTGCCGGCGGTCGACACGCACCTCACGGAGATCGCGGCGGCCGGCCGGCCGTTCCCGATGCGGCTGTCCGGGACGGGCACGTTCCGGCCCCTGTCACCGGTCGTCTACGTGCGCGTCGTGCAGGGTGCCGAGGCCTGTGCCTGGCTGCAGCAGCGGGTCCGCGACGCCTCGGGGCCCGTGGCGCGCGAGCTGCAGTTCCCGTACCACCCGCATGTCACGGTCGCGCACGGCATCGACGAGGCGGCGATGGACCGCGCCTTCGCGGAGCTGGCGGGCTTCGAGGCGGAGTGGTCGTGCGCCGGGTTCGCGCTGTACGAGCAGGGCGCGGACGACGTGTGGCGCAAGCTGCGGGAGTACACGTTCGGCGGGTCGGTGGTGCCGCCGCAGGGGGGCCACGCCGACATCGAACGCGGGACGATCGCCAGCCGGTAGCCGGTAGCCGGTAGCCGGTAGCCGGTAGCCGGTAGCCGGTGGCGGCGGCCGGTCGGTCAGATCGGCAGCCTCCGGAACAGCGCCCGCGGTGCGTGCCGCAGAGCGGCCATCACCAGGCGCAGGGCGCCCGGCACCCACACCGTCTCCGAGCGGCGGCGCAGGCCCAGCTCGATGGCCGTGGCGACCGCCTCGGGGGTGGTGGCGAGCGGGGCCGGAGGCCGTCCGGCCGTCATCCGCGTACGGACGAATCCGGGGCGTACGACCATGACGTGCACGCCGGTGCCGAACAGCGCGTCGCCGAGCCCCTGGGTGAAGGCGTCGAGCCCGGCCTTGCTGGAGCCGTAGATGAAGTCGGCGCGCCGGGCCCGTTCGCCCGCGACGGAGGAGAGGACCACCAGGGAGCCGTGGCCCTGGGTCTGGAGGGCGCGAGCGGCGACCAGTCCGGCCGAGACGGCTCCCGTGTAGTTGGTCTGGGCGACCTGGACGGCGCGCACCGGGTCGCGCTCGTCGTGGGCCTGGTCGCCGAGGACGCCGAAGGCGAACAGCACCATGTCGATGCCGCCCTCGGCGAAGACCTTGCCGAGGACCGTCTCGTGGGACGCGAGGTCGAGGGCGTCGAAGGCGACGGTGCGGGTGTCGGCGCCCAGGGCGCGCAGGCTGTCGGCCGCCTGTTCCAGGGCGGGGGAGGGGCGGCCGGCCAGCCAGACGGTGCGGGTGCGGCGGGCGATCAGGCGGCGGGCGGTGGCCAGCGCGATCTCGGACGTGCCGCCGAGGACGAGCAGGGACCGGGGCAGTTCGGTGGCGTCCTTCATGACAGCCGACCGTATCGCCCGTATATGACCGTCTTGGCGAAGAAACGCGGTGTTGACGCCCACTCGGAGCGGGCACAGTCCGATCATGGACTGGCTGAAGAGGCTTCCCGGGGTCGGGCCGACCGTCACGTGGCTGACGGCCACCCACGCGTGGCAGTCGTACGAGCGCCTGGACCGGGTGAAGTGGACGCGGCTGGCCGCCGCGATGACCTTCATCAGCTTCGTGGCACTGTTCCCGCTGCTGACGCTGGGCGGTGCGATCGCCGCCGCCACGCTCAGCACGTCGCAGCAGAAGAACCTCCAGAACAAGATCGCCGACCAGATCCCCGGCCTCGCCGACCAGGTGGACATCAACTCCCTGGTCCAGAACGCCGGTACGGTCGGGCTCATCGCCGGCATCGTGCTGCTGTTCACCGGCGTGGGCTGGGTCGGCCAGATGCGCGACTGCCTGCGCGCGGTGTGGCAGCTGCCCGAGAAGGAGGAGAACCCGGTCCTGGCCAAGGCCAAGGACGCGGGCATCCTGGTCGGTTTCGGCGGAGCCGTCCTCGCCACGCTCGCCATCTCCACCGTCGCCTCCGCGATGGTGGGCTGGATCACCGACCAGCTCGGCATCGACCGGTCGGGCTGGGGCGGCATCCTGCTGCGGATCGCCGCGTTCGCCGTCGCGGTGCTCGCCGACTTCCTGCTCCTGCTCTACGTCCTGACCCTGCTGCCCGGCGTCGAGCCGCCGCGGCGTCGGCTGGTGGTCGCCGCGCTCCTCGGCGCGGTCGGCTTCGAACTGCTGAAGCTGCTGCTCAGCGGCTACATCCAGGGAGTCGCCGCGAAGAGCATGTACGGCGCGTTCGGCGTCCCCGTGGCCCTGCTGCTGTGGATCAACTTCACTGCGAAACTCGTCCTGTTCTGCGCCGCCTGGACGGCGACGCAGAGCGCGGAGAGCGAACCCGGCGACGTCAGGAACGCGGCCGACGGCGCATCAGATCCGGAAGCGGCCAGCGGCGGTTGACCAGGAACGCACCGCCGCCGAGCAGCACCAGCAGACCGCCCGCGACGGCCAGGGCGATCCCGACGCCGCTGGAACCGCCGCCCCCGGCGGTGGCGCTCGCCACCGGCTTCGAGCCGGACCCGCCGGTCCCCTCCGCCTGCCCGGCGGAGGCGGTGGCGCCGGGCTGGGCGGTGGACTGCGCGGCGTTCTTCGGCGGGACCAGCGCGCCCACCGCCTTGACCTTGCCGGCCGCCTGGAAGCCCCAGTCGAACAGCTTGGCGGTCTCCTTGTAGACCTCGTTGTGGTCGTGCTTCTCCGGGTTCATCACCGTGACCAGCAGCACCTTGCCGTTCCGCTCGGCGACACCGGTGAAGGTCGCCCCCGCGTTGGTGGTGTTGCCGTTCTTCACCCCGGCGATGCCCTGGTAGACGGGGACGTCGGTGTCGCCGCTGAGCAGCCGGTTGGTGTTGCGGATCTCGCCGGAGCCGAACTTCGCCGACACGGTCGAGCAGTAGTCGCGGAAGTCCTTCTTCTGCAGCCCGGAGCGGGCGAACAGCGTCAGGTCGTACGCCGACGACACCTGCTTCGGCGCGTCGTAGCCGTCCGGGCTGACCACGTGGGTGTCCATGGCCTGCAGGTCGTCGGCGTGGTCCTGCATGTCCCTGACGGTCTGTGCGACACCGCCGTTCATCGCGGACAGCACGTGCACGGCGTCGTTGCCCGAGCGCAGGAACACGCCGAGCCACAGGTCGTGCACGGTGTAGGTGCGGCCCTCCTTTATCCCGACCACGCTGGAGCCGACGCCCATGCCCGCCAGGTCGGTCGGTGCCACCTTGTGCTCGGTCGTCTTCGGGAACCTCGGCAGCACGGTGTCCGCGAACAGCATCTTCAGGGTGCTCGCCGGGGGCAGCTGCCAGTGCGCGTTGTGCGCGGCGAGGATCTCGCCGGACTCGGCGTCGGAGATGAGCCACGAGCGGGCGGTGAGGTCCTTGGGGAGCACGGGCACACCGTCGGCGAGGTTCACCTGTGTCCCGGGCAGTCCGAGCCGGGCTCCGCCCACCTGTGACATCTGCGCCGGCGGCGTGGCCGTCGGGCTGGTCGAGGGGGTCGGGGCCGCGAGGGCGGCGGGCGCGGTGGCGGCCAGGGACAGCAGCGTGGCAGTGGTGACCAGCAGGGAACCCCTGACGGTCTTCTTGGGAGCGGGCACGGTCGAGAACGTACCTGCCACGGACTGCGAAGTCCCGCCCCGCCCCCCACCCCGGCCAAGGAACCGGACACCGGACGGCGATACTGGTCTCATGAAGCTCAGCCGCCCGGTCTCCTGGTTCCTGCTCGCCTTCGGGGTGTGGAGCTGGGTCATCTGGGTCACTTTCGTCAAGAACCTGATCAAGGACAGCAGCGGTCTCGCCTTCGACGACGGCCACCCGACCGCGTACTTCTGGGTGCACCTGCTGCTGGCGGTCGTCTCCTTCGTATTGGGGACGGTCATCGGGGTCATCGGGTTGCGCGGTCTGCGCGCACTGCGCCGGACGTCATAGCGGGGGATACGGCAGCGTGGTCATCGTCTTCGTCCTCGTGGCGCTGGTCGCCGTGGCCGTCCTGGTGCTCGGCCACTGGTACGTGTGGCGCCGCCTGGTCCGGGACACGACGCGCGGCCCGGGCCTCGCCCGCCGCGCCGGCACGGCGGTCTTCGTCGCCGGTCCGCTGCTGATGATCACGGCCCTGGTCGCCGAACGCTCCGGCGCCCCCTTCTGGCTCCAGCGCACGCTCGCCTGGCCCGGGTTCCTGTGGATGGCGCTCGCGCTGTACCTGCTGCTGGCGACGGTGGCGGGGGAGGCCGTACGGCCCCTGCTGCGCCGCTCCATGGCCCGGCGGGCGAGCGCCGCGACCTCCGTGCGGGAGCCGGAGACCGTACCGGCGGGGGCGGCGCAGGCGAGCGGAACCCAGCCCGCGCCCGTGCCGAGCGTGCGCGAGTCTGTGCCGAGCGGGTCCGAGTCCGTGTCGGGCGAACGCGCGCCGGCGCCGAGTGCGTCCGAGCCCGCGCCCGAGGGGCCCGGGGAACCCTCCCGCCGCCTCGTCGTCTCCCGGGTCGTCGGCGGGGCCGCCGCGGCCGTCGCCGCGGGGACCGTCGGCTACGGCACCTACGGCGTCCTGCGCGGGCCGCGCGTGAAACGGGTCACCGTCCCGCTCGCCAAGCTGCCGCGCGCCGCGCACGGTTTCCGGATCGCGGTCGTCAGCGACATCCACCTGGGCCCCGTGCTGGGCCGCGGCTTCGCGCAGCGGGTCGTCGACACCGTCAACGCGACCCGGCCCGATCTGATCGCGGTCGTCGGCGATCTGGTGGACGGCAGCGTCAAGGACCTCGGTCCGGCCGCCGTGCCCCTCGCCCAGCTCACCGCCCGGCACGGCGCCTACTTCGTCACCGGCAACCACGAGTACTTCTCCGGCGCCGAACAGTGGGTCGCCGAGATGCGGACCCTCGGCCTGCACCCGCTGGAGAACGCCCGCACCGAGCTGCCGTACTTCGATCTGGCCGGGGTGAACGACCTCCAGGGCGAGAGCGAGGGCCAGGGCCCGGACTTCCGGAAGGCGCTCGGGGACCGTGACCCGGCACGCGCCTGCGTGCTCCTCGCCCACCAGCCGGTGCAGATCCACGAGGCCGTCCGGCACGGCGTCGACCTCCAGCTCTCCGGCCACACCCACGGCGGCCAGCTCTGGCCCGGCAACCTGATCGCGGCCGCCGCCAACCCGACCGTGGCCGGTCTCGACCGCTACGGCGACACACAGCTGTACGTCAGCCGGGGCGCGGGCGCCTGGGGTCCGCCCACACGCGTGGGAGCGCCGTCGGACGTCACGGTGATCGAGCTGGCCGCCACGCGCGCATGAACGCAGCCCCAACGGGCGCTTGACAGAAAACGCTTGCGGCCACTGTGAAGACGCTGTGAAACCCGGCGGAAACAACGCCTCGGTAAGTTCTTTCTCATTCGGTCGGATTGCTCTTCCCCCCGCTGAAACACGTGTGATTAGGTGAGCCGCGCCACTAGGGGAGTGGCGGTTTTGTGCTGGGCCAGGGGTAGGGCCTTGGCAGGCCTGGGGAGGGCACCACCATGCGATCTGTTCGCATGCGCATTCTCGTGACGCTGCTCGTACTCGCCGTCGTGGGAATCGGCGGCTGGCAGTTGCTGCCGTCACAGGAGAACAAGAACAAGACCATCAGGGTCGGCACGACGGACGCCGTCACCTCGCTGGACCCGGCCGGCGCCTACGACGCCGGTTCCTGGGCCCTGTTCAGCAACGTCTTCCAGACGCTGCTGACCTTCGAGCCGGGCGGTGTCGAACCGGTCCCGGACGCGGCGAAGAGCTGCGGTTTCGAGGCGGGCGGCCTGACCAACTACCAGTGCAGGCTGCGCGACGACATCACCTTCCCGAGCGGACGCAAGATGACCGCCGAGGACGTGAAGTACTCCTTCGAGCGGGTCAAGAGGATCAACTCCGAGGTCGGCCCGGCGTCCCTCTTCTCCACCCTCGGCTCGGTGACCGCGGACGACGCGACGACGGTGACCTTCCACCTGTCGTCCCCGGACGCCACCTTCCCGCTGAAGGCCGCGACCGGCGCCGGTTCGATCGTCGACAAGGACAAGTACCCGGCCCGCTCCCTGCGTACCGACACCGGCGTCGACGGCACCGGCCCGTACACGCTGACTTCGTACACGAAGGACACGAAGGCCGTCCTGGCGCCGTACGAGGGCTACAAGGGCTATCTCAGCGGCACCGGCCGCCCCGTCGAGCTGCGCTACTTCACGGACTCGCAGAAGCTGGACAGCGCGTGGAAGGCCAAGCAGGTCGACGTCGCCACCCGGACGCTGCCGCCGAACGTGCTCTCCGAACTGAACCCGAGCGATCCCGCCCAGCGCGTCACCGAGTCCGACAGCTCCGAGATCCGCAACCTCTACCTCAACACCCGTGCGGCTTCCCCGCTGCACGACGTGCGCGTGCGCCGCGCCATGGCCTGGCTGGTCAACCGAGAGCAGCTGGCGGCCAAGGTGTACGAGGGCACGGTCGACCCGCTGTACTCGCTGATCCCGACCGGCATCACCGGCCACACCACGTCCTTCTTCGACACCTACCCGCAGCAGAGCACCAAGAAGGCGCGGGAGCTGCTCACCGAGGCCGGGGTGACCCTGCCCGTGCGCTTCACCTTCGGCTACGGCAAGGGCCGGGGGGCCGGCGAGGAAGAGGCCGCGGCGCTGAAGAAGCAGCTGGAGGCGGGCGGCCTGTTCAAGGTGGACGTCCAGGGCTACGAGTGGACCGACTTCCAGAAGCGCTGGGCCGCCGGGAAGATGGACGCCTGGGCGGTCGGCTGGGTGGCCGACTATCCCGACCCGGACACCTTCGGCTCCCCGCTCGTCGGCACCGGCTCCACCATGAGCACCGGCTACAGCAACAAGGTCGTCGACCACCTCATCCTGGACAGCCAGCAGTACGCCGACCGCACGCGGGCCGTCGCCGACTTCCGTGAGATCCAGGGGGACGTGGCGGCCGACGTGCCGCTGATCCCGCTGTGGCAGCGCAAGGAGTACGTGGTCAGCACGGAGGACGTCGGCGGCGGCCAGTACCTCTCGGACGGCACGGGCGTGTTCCGCCTGTGGCGCCTGCAGTGGATCTGACCTCCGCCCGGGGCGCGGTCAGTCCTCGCGCCGCGCCCTGGCCCCCGGGTCCGGCAGTGCCTTCGTCATCCCCGGCAGGAAGTCCGTGAACAGTTCGTGGACTTCGAGCACGAGGGGGCGCAGCACCCGGAAGCGGGCCAGGGCGACCCCGCGGGCGGTCAGCCGTGCCCCCCGCCGCGCCAGCCGGTAGCTGCGCTCGTATCCCTCGGTGCGGTCGAACACCCAGTACAGGACGAGGCCCATCTGCGAGAGCCACATCAACTCCGGCAGGACGTCCCGGAGTTCGGGTGCCACCTTGGACTTGGACCCGGCCAGTACCTCGCGGTGGACGCTGATGGCCTGCTCGCGGGCGTGCTCGCTCTCCGGGGAGAACGGGCTGAGCGGGCTGTCCGGGTCGGCTGCGTTCTTGAAGAACTGGACGGCGAACTCGTGGTACGGCCTGGCGATGTCCAGCCATGCGGTCAGCACGCCCGCGAGCCGCGCCTCCAGGTCGGTCTCCCGGTCCAGGACCTCCCGGACCGCCTCCTGGTGCTCGGTGGCGATCCGGTCGTAGAAGCCCTGGATCAGGTGCTCCTTGCCCGCGAAGTAGTAGTACGCGTTGCCGACGGAGACCCCTGCCTCCGTGGCGATGGCCCGCATGGTCGTCTTGTCGTAGCCGCGCTCCTGGAACAACCGCATCGCGGTCTCCAGGATCAGCGCGCGGGTCTGCTCGGACTTGGTCAGGGGACCGGCCTCGGGGCCGTCGTTCTTCGCGGGCACGGTAGGAGCCTAACCAGTGGCGCAGGCACCGCCGGAACAGGACGGCGGGTGATGACTCCAGCCCGTGCTCGGGTGGTACTGCCACCCCTCCGCGCGCTGGTACGACTGCCCGCCCCACTGCGTGCCCGGCCACTGCGCGCCCCGCCACTTCGCGGCCGCCAGCACCGCGCCCCGCGCCAGCTTCGCGCCGGCCGGAGTGCTCAGTCGGTGGGCCAGCGGACGGTGTTCGCGCAGGGCCCACAGGACGACGATCCAGGCGCGGGAGCCCCGGTAGACCTGACCGGAGTCGCCGATCACGGTGACCTCGTCGAGGGTGGCGGCGTGATCGAGCCCCGGGAAGCGCCCGCACGCCTCGGCCGACCCCGCCGGAACCAGCTCCAGCGGCACCAGTTGCGCCTGTCGTACGAGCCAGCCGCGCAGGTGCGTGCACAGGCCGCACTCGGCGTCGTACAGGACGGTGAGTCCGCGGACCGGAGCACCTGTGGCGCCCCGGTCCTGACCGACGGTCACGGCGGTCACGCCCCGACCGTCGGTGGCAGCCAGCCCTGCGGGTTCACCGGAGGCTGCTGCTCGCGCTCCATGATCCCGCGCCGCCGGATCCGGTTGAGCACGTACACGTTGCCCAGGTGCATCGCGCCGAGCACCAGCAGCACCACGCCGAGCTTGACCGACAGGACCTCGAAGATCGCCCGGGTGTCGCTGACGTCCGAGTTGTCGGTCAGGAACAGGGCCACGAAGCCGAGGTTGACGAGGTAGAAGCCGACCACCAGGAGGTGGCTGACGGCGTTGGCGAGCTTCTCGTTGCCGTGCAGCACGTCGGCGAGGAAGATCCGGCCGTTGCGGCTGAGCGTGCGGGCCACCCAGATGGTCAGCGCGATGCTGACGACCAGGTAGATGACGTAGGCGATGACGATGCGGTCCATGCGCCCCACCCCTTCTTGAACGCGTTCAAAACGCTGACAGGCATGACTGTAGACCTGCTTTTGAACGTGTTCAACTCAATAGAGGGAGTGGGGTGGTGAGGCCTTCGTCTCAGCTCCTGCGGCTCAACTCCGGGCGCTTGGTGTAGTCGGCGAAGCCGAGGATGTTGCCCCAGGGGTCGGCGATCTCGACGGTCCAGCCGGTGGCCACGGAGAACACCTCGTCCAGCAGCGCGATCCCGGCGGCGGCCAGCTCCCGTGCCGCGACCCGCGCGTCCGGCACCTCCAGCCACAGGCGCGGCGAGGGCCAGGCCGGCGGCCGGCGGCCCAGCCCGTCCTCGACGCGCAGGAGGATCCCGGGCGTCTCACCACCGACTTTCAGCAGGGCGATCCCGCCCTCGTCGAACCGGAACGCGACGGCGAACCCGGCCCGCTCGTAGAACCCGACGGCCTCACCGAGGTCCCCGACGGGCAGCAGCACGTTGTCGAATCCGAGCAGCTCGTACGACTGGTCATCTGACATACCGTCAGAGTAGGCCGGTGACCGCCCCGAACCGGTGATTTCCCGTGCGGGCCTGCGCTGTCGCGGGTCCCGGCCCGGCCGGGCGGGTCACACGTGGCTCAGCGACCGGGCGTAGTTGATCTGACCCATGATCGCCGGGAAGGTCTGCGGCCCGTGGGCCGGGATCATGGTCGAGTGGTGCCGTCCCCCGCTGGTCACGGTGACCTGGATGTAGCCCACGGTCCTCTTCTCCTTCATCAGCAGGAAGAACAGGCCGAGGAGGCAGAACAGGAAGAAGATGATCGCCAGCACGACGGCGTGCGTCGGGATCTTCTCCTCGGTGTGCGACATGTCGGTGGCGTTCCACATCGCGCCGCGCAGGGGGAGGGTGCCCGAGGGCGTGACGATCTGCTCGCCCATGACCGTGATGTCACCGATGGCCAGCATCGGGGTCCCGCCCGCGGGAACCGGAGCCGCCGGCTGCTCGGGGAAGCCGTACCCCTGCACGGGTGCCGGATACCCGTAGCCGGGCTGCACGGCGGGCGGCTGCGCGGGCGGGTGCCCCGGTCCCCACTGGCTCTCCCCGCCGCCCTGGTACGCCGTCGGCTCGGTCATGCTCGCGTCCCCCTTTTTTTCGGCAGCCGCCCCGGATCAGGCTGCCTCGATGTGGATCAGTGGCTCATCCTGCCACCCGCGCCCCGACAGGTGTCAGGAACGGGTGGCCCGGGCTGCTGCGGCGAGGGGCCGTTCCTCCCGGTACCGGAAGGAACGGCCCCTCGGGCCCAGCCAGAGTCTGCCGTCAGTAGCGACGCGTGATCAGCGCGCGCTTGACTTCCTGGATCGCCTTGGTGACCTCGATACCGCGAGGGCAGGCGTCCGTGCAGTTGAACGTCGTGCGGCAGCGCCACACGCCGTCCTTGTCGTTGAGGATCTCCAGGCGCTGCTCGCCCGCCTCGTCACGGCTGTCGAAGATGAAGCGGTGGGCGTTCACGATCGCGGCCGGACCGAAGTACTGGCCGTCGTTCCAGAACACCGGGCAGGAGGACGTGCAGGCCGCGCAGAGGATGCACTTCGTCGTGTCGTCGAAGCGCTCGCGGTCCTCGGCGGACTGCAGACGCTCGCGCGTCGGCTCGTTCGTGTCCTTGGTGACCAGGAACGGCATGACGTCCCGGTACGCCTGGAAGAACGGCTCCATGTCCACGACCAGGTCCTTCAGGACCGTCAGGCCCTTGATGGGCTCGACCGTGATCGGCTTCTCGGGGTTGATGTCCTTGATGAGGGTCTTGCAGGCAAGGCGGTTCTTGCCGTTGATCCGCATCGCGTCCGAACCGCAGATGCCGTGCGCGCAGGAGCGGCGGAAGGTCAGCGTGCCGTCGACGTCCCACTTGATCTTGTGGAGGCCGTCGAGGACGCGCTCCTTGGGGTCGATCTCCAGCTGGAAGTCTTCCCAGGTCGCCTCCGCCGCGACCTCCGGGTTGAAGCGGCGGACCCGGAAGGTGACCGTGATCAGGTGCGACGAGGCGGCGGCCTCCGCCTCCACCTTGTCCAGAACGGGGGTTCCCATCAGTACTTACGCTCCATCGGCTGGTAGCGGGTCTGGACGACCGGCTTGTAGTCGAGACGGACGGTTTCCGAGCCGTCGGCGCCGACCTCGCGGTACGCCATCGTGTGGCGCATGAAGTTGACGTCGTCCCGGTTCGGGTAGTCCTCGCGGTAGTGACCGCCGCGGGACTCCTTGCGGGCCAGGGCCGACACCGCCATGACCTCGGCCAGTTCGAGCAGGTTGCCCAGCTCGATGGCCTCCAGCAGGTCCGTGTTGAACCGCCTGCCCTTGTCCTGGATCGACACGTTCTTGTAGCGCTCGCGCAGCTCGGCGATCTTCTCGACCGCGGTCTTGATCGTCTGCTCGGTGCGGAACACCATGACGTTGGCGTCCATGGTCTCCTGCAGCTCGCGACGGATCGTGGCCACCCGCTCGTTGCCGGTGGCGTTGCGCAGCTGCTCGATCTGCTCGACGACGAGGGACTCCGGGTTCTCCGGCAGCTCGACGAAGTCGGCCGTGTGGGAGTACTCGGCGGCGGCGATGCCCGCGCGGCGCCCGAACACGTTGATGTCCAGCAGCGAGTTGGTGCCCAGGCGGTTGGCGCCGTGCACCGACACGCAGGCGACCTCGCCGGCCGCGTACAGACCCGGGACGACGGTGGTGTTGTCCGACAGGACCTCACCCTCGACGTTCGTCGGGATGCCGCCCATCGCGTAGTGCGCGGTCGGCTGGATCGGGATCGGGTCCGTGTACGGCTCGATGCCCAGGTACGTGCGCGCGAACTCCGTGATGTCCGGGAGCTTGGCGTCCAGCTGCTCCGGCGGGAGGTGCGTCAGGTCGAGGTAGACGTGGTCGCCCTCGGGACCGCAGCCGCGGCCCTCGCGGATCTCCGTGTAGATGGAGCGGGAGACGACGTCACGGGACGCGAGGTCCTTCATGACCGGCGCGTACTTCTCCATGAAGCGCTCGCCGTCCTTGTTGCGGAGGATGCCGCCCTCACCACGGGCGCCCTCCGTCAGCAGGATGCCCATGCGCCAGATGCCGGTCGGATGGAACTGGAAGAACTCCATGTCCTCCAGCGGCAGACCCCGGCGGTAGACGGCGGCCTGGCCGTCACCGGTCAGCGTGTGGGCGTTCGACGTCACCTTGAAGAACTTGCCGGTGCCGCCGGAGGCGTAGATGACGGCCTTCGCCTGGAAGATGTGGATCTCACCGGTGGCCAGCTCGTACGCCACCACACCGGCCGACTTCTTGACGCCGTCGACCTCGGTGATCAGCTGGTCCAGGACGTAGAACTCGTTGAAGAACTCCACGCCCTCCTTGACGCAGTTCTGGTAGAGCGTCTGGAGGATCATGTGGCCGGTGCGGTCCGCGGCGTAGCAAGACCGGCGGACCGGGGCCTCGCCGTGGTTGCGGGAGTGACCGCCGAACCGGCGCTGGTCGATGGTGCCGTTCGGGGTCCGGTTGAACGGCAGGCCCATCTTCTCCAGGTCGAGGACGGCGTCGATGGCCTCCTTCGCCAGGATCTCGGCGGCGTCCTGGTCGACCAGGTAGTCACCGCCCTTGACCGTGTCGAAGGTGTGCCACTCCCAGTTGTCCTCCTCCACGTTGGCGAGCGCGGCGGCCATGCCGCCCTGCGCGGCGCCCGTGTGGGAGCGGGTGGGGTAGAGCTTGGTCAGGACCGCGGTGCGGCTGCGCTTCGTCGACTCGATGGCCGCGCGCATGCCCGCACCGCCGGCGCCGACGATGACGGTGTCGTACTTGTGGATCTTCATGATTCTCGCAGCCCCGTGCCTAGCGGATGTTCGGGTCGAAGGTGAAGATCACCAGCGTGCCCAGCAGGATGGTGAACACCGTGGCGGTGTAGAGCAGGCCCTTGAGCCACAGCCGGGTGTTCGCGCGCTCCGCGTAGTCGTTGATGACGGTGCGCAGGCCGTTGGCGCCGTGCAGCATCGCCAGCCACAGCATCAGCAGGTCCCAGACCTGCCAGAACGGGGACGCCCAGCGGCCGGCCACGAAGGCGAAGCCGATCTTGGAGACACCGCCGTCCAGCACCAGCTGGATCAGCAGGTGGCCGAGGACGAGAACGACCAGCACGACGCCGGACAGGCGCATGAACAGCCAGGCCGCCATCTCGAAGTTGCCCCGCGTGGACTTCGGGGTCTTCTTGGTCCGCTTGCGCGGCGCCTCGATGAACGGGGCCGGGTTGTCGACCGTGTAGACGGGGGCGCCCTCGACGGGGCCGACTCCGGACACGGTGGTTTCAGTCGTGGACATGGGCGTCAGCTCCCGAGCAGAACACGAGCGGCGTGGCCGAGAACGGGGTAGATCGCCCCGGCCATCAGGACGACCCAGACGCCGACGACGGTCCAGAGCATCTGCTTCTGGTAGCGCGGGCCCTTCGACCAGAAGTCGACGGCGATGACGCGCAGGCCGTTGAGCGCGTGGAAGAGGATGGCGGCGACAAGGCCGTACTCCAGCAGCGCGACGACGGGCGTCTTGTACGTGGCTACGACCTTGTCGTAGTCCTCGGGGGAGACACGGACGAGTGCGGTGTCCAGCACGTGAACGAACAGGAAGAAGAAGATGAGGACGCCGGTGACTCGGTGAGCCACCCAGGACCACATTCCTTCCCGGCCGCGGTACAGCGTTCCAGCCGGCACGGAAGAACCCTCCGGGAGCGGGGATTAGGGCCGCGCCGGCTTCGGTGTCGGTCGGGCCCGGCCGGGTACGGTCCACCGGCCCCCAGCATCGTATCCATGCGGTGCGCTGCCGCTGACGGGGGGCCCGTTGGTGTGATCAAAGTGGCACCGGACGGGCTATTGCCGGGCGGCCGCGGGGGCGGGCTCATCGGTCATTTGCCGCGTGCGGGTGCGTTTGGGCTGGTCGCGCAGTTCCCCGCGCCCCTCAGGTTGGCTGCCAGTCTGCTTCTTGCAAGACGCCGTAGCTGCTCCGCCGCTGTCACCCGCTCCTCCTCGGGATCGTTTGTCAATCGTGATCGGATGCCTTCGAGGATGCGGTCCAGGCACTCCTCGGGCGGAGTGTCACCCAAATAGATGACGAACACATGACCGAAGCGGGCCTCGTACGCGGCATGTGCCGCGCTCAGCGCCGTATGCGCGGCCGAATACGTTCCGTCAGGCAGCTCGGGCAGCGACTCGCCCGCCAGGGCGGCCGACAGATCTCCCGGGGACAGGTCGTACGCCGCCTCGTCCGCTGCCGCCAGGAGGGAGTCCAGGTCGGGGTACGGACGGTGGGCCACGATGCGGCGGGACCAGCGCGGGCTGCGCAGGCAGGCGAGGAGCAGGGTGCGGGCCTCGCCGGCGGGTGCGGCGTTGAAGGCGTCCAGCGGCGTCGGGAGATACGGGAGACGGTGCGCAGGCAGCGTGGGTCCTCGCGTCACATGTGGCGTGGCAGGGGATGTGGTGAAAGGTGTGTCATCACGTTATCGAGAGTGGTCACTGTATGTCCGTCGGATGCCCGAATTTCACTCGGACGGGAGAGTTTCGGAACGTGTCGGTGACGCCTGATGCGCCGATCGGTCGTACGTTGTTTGAGTGAGCCAGCACAGGCGCCGTGCCTCGGCGCAGCAGGTCAGGCGGAAGCAGGCGGTCGTGGCCGTCACTTTCGTGGGGACCGTCGCGCTCGGCGTGGGCGTCGGCGTGTGGGCCTCGGCCGATGGCGGGAAACCGGCCCGGGGCACGGCACCGGCCTCGTCGGAACGTTCCTCCGGCGCCGCGAACGCGCAGGCCGCCGCGCCGAGGAGTCCCTCGCCCAGCCGGTCCTATCCGCTCTCCCAGGCACCGCGCACGATCCCCGCGGTGCGTTCCCACACCGCTGCGCACGGCCCCGGCTGGCGTCCGCAGCAGGGCGAGCGGGTGGTGGTGGGCGACCCGCAGCTGGCGGACGAGGGGCGGCTGCTGGCGGGCGAACTGGGGCTGGCGTACGCGGGGGAGAAGGACGACAGGCGGGCGGGTGACGTCCGGCTGGCGCTCGGGAGCGGGGGCGGGGGCGGGAACCCGGAGTCGTACACCATGACCGTCCGCGACGGGCGGGTCGACATCAGCGGGCCGGGCGACGCGGGCGTCTTCTACGGCACCCGCACCCTCAAGCAGGTGGTGCACAGCGGCGGTACGGCCCCGGAGGGCGTCGTACGCGACGAGCCCGCGAAGCCGGTGCGCGGCTTCATGCTCGACATCGCGCGCAAGCCGTACACCGCGTCCTGGATCGAGGACCGGATACGCGAGCTGGGGGACCTGAAGTTCAACGAACTGGGCCTGCACTTCTCCGACGACCAGGGCTTCCGGATCGAGTCCAGCAGCCATCCCGAGATCGTCTCCCAGGACCATCTGACCAAGGCGCAGGTCAAGCAGATCGTCGACCTGGCGGCAGCGCGGCACATCACCGTCGTGCCCGAGATCGACTCGCCCGGGCACCTGGGCGCTGTCATCGCCGTCCACCCCGACCTTCAGCTGCGCAACGTGAACGGGGTCGCGACGCGCGGCGCGATCGACATCTCCAACGGCGCCTCCGCGAAGATCGTCGACGATCTGCTCAACGAGTACGCCGGGCTCTTCACCGGCAACCAGTGGCACCTCGGCGGCGACGAGTACCAGGCACTGACCGTGGCGAACCCGCAGGCCTCCTATCCGCAGCTGGCGGCCGCCGCCCAGCAGAGGTTCGGCTCCGGCGCCACCGTCGCCGACCTCGCCACCGGCTGGCTGAACGACCGCGCCACCACCGTGCGCGCCCACGACAGGACCATGCGGGCCTGGAACGACGGCTTCTTCCGGAACAC
The DNA here is from genome assembly GCF_040630895.1 of Streptomyces sp. NPDC005728. Lineage (NCBI taxonomy): Bacteria > Bacillati > Actinomycetota > Actinomycetes > Kitasatosporales > Streptomycetaceae > Streptomyces > Streptomyces sp. NPDC005728. The sequence continues at coordinate 9,510 of NZ_JBEXYL010000063.1, read as the reverse complement.
TTCGGTGCAGCCCGCCAAGGACCTCCAGGTGGCCTACTGGACCGGCAAGGAGATCGGCGCCCGGCCGCCGGCGGAGTACCTGAGCGCGGGCCGCAAGGTGATCAACTACAACGACGAGTTCCTCTACTACGTCCTGGGACAGCCGCAGACCTTCGTCTACCCGACCGGGCAGCGGATCTACGAGCAGTGGAACCCGCGGGTGCTGCGCGGCACCACCGCCGTACCGGCGAGCTACGAGGGGCAGATACTCGGCGGGTCCTTCGCGGTGTGGAGCGACCTCGCGAACTCGCAGACGCAGGACCAGGTCGCCGCCGGCATCCGGATGCCCCTGCGGGCCACCGTGCAGAAGCTGTGGGACCCGGGCACGCCCGAGCTGTCCTGGGCGCAGTTCAAGCAGCTGGCGGACCGGCTGGGCTGACCCGTTCGGGTGGACGTAGGGGGCCGATGAACCGTATCTTCCGCGTGCCGAAGCACATACAGGGGGACACCGGGGGGTCTCGATTCATGTCTGTTCCACGCTTGCGCTCGCCGCTCGGGCTCGGCCGGGCCACCATCGTGCTGCTCGGCCTGGTCGCCCTGACCGATCTGCTCGCCGTCGGGGCCGGTTTCGGTGTGTACCGGGTGGCGGACGAACTCGCGAGGGGTTCCGGCAACTTCGGCGCGGCTCTGACCGGGCGCGCCCACCAAGCCGACACCCTGTACACGGCGTCCGGGGTAGTGCAGACGGCGATGTGGCTGGTCTGCAGTGTGGTGTTCCTCGTCTGGCTCTACCGGGTGCGGGTGAACGCCGAGGTGTTCAGCCCGGACGGCCACAGCAAGGCGCGCGCCTGGGCGATCGCAGGCTGGGTCGTGCCGCTGGCGAACTTCTGGTACCCGCGCCGGGTCGTCCTGGACATCTGGGACGCGAGCGGCCCGGCGGGCGCTCGCCCGCGGCACGGGCTGATCAACCTCTGGTGGGCGCTGTGGCTCGTGTCCAGCCAGGTGGGCTGGCTCATGCAGAGGGCCTACGGCTCGGCGCACACCGTGGCCGACTTCCATGAAGCCGCGCTGGAGGTGATGATCTCGGACGCCGTCGACATCGTGGCCGCCGGGCTTGCCGTCCTCGTCGTACTGCGGCTGACCCGCATGCAGCACGAGAAGGCCCTCGCCGGCCCGATCCTCGTTCCGGCTCTTGGCTGAAAACCCACTTCTGTGACACTCTCTCGCCGTCGCACGCAGTAAGGGGAAGTGCGGGCTCCGTAAAGGCGGCGCCCTGGCGAGGGAGGCTTTCATGAGCCTGGTGGAACTGATCGCTCAGGCCGACGAACGCGGACTGGCTGCCAGTGGGCTGGCTTGTTTGGATCGATGTGTGCCGCTGCTCGGCGGTGACGACGAGGTGCTGCGCCCGATGTGGGCGAGCATCGCCGACGGCTCCGAGTGGACTGCCGGCCTGGAGAAGGCGCGCGGCGCGCTCGGTCCGGCACAGGCCGGTGAGGACGAGGCCGAGCATCTCGCCCACCGCATGCTGGACGCGGCCCCGGTCGAACGCACCGCCGAGGCGATACGGTCCTGGGCCGACGCCTGCTCCGTCGCCTCCCTGCGCATCCACCGGCTCCTCGACCCGGCCGCGGGCGACGGCTCGTCGGCCGACGGCCTGGAGGCCGGGCGCGCGGGCGGCGCCGCGGAGGTGTCCCCGCTGGTTGCCGCCGAGCTGCGCCGCCAGGTCGTCGTTCTGGAACTCCTCGCCGAGCACGGCACGAACGGGCTGCGCCGCGCCCTCGACGTCTCGGTCGAGGGCCGCCGGGTGCTGCAGGCGGTGGTGTCCCGCCGGGCCCGCAGCCGCGGGTGACCGGATTTCAAACCCCCGCTTCTGGGCGAGTCCTGTGACCGTCGTGCGGCGGCGGTGGGGCGGTGCTGCGCCGGTTGGGGAAACGGGCCGGATTCGCGTGACGGATACCCGGCCGCGCTCGCTCTTCCCTATGTGACAGCGCAGTACGTGACAGCACAGGAGACCAGGCCGCACGCCGCGGCGAAGCCCGTCCGGTGGGCGGCCGACGCGGTGGCGACCATGCGCGAGGGTGCGCGGGTGCGGCTCGACTACACGGCCCAGAGCCTGTGGCGGGTGGACCGGATGATCGAGGAGATACGGCGCGAGGGAGCGCCGTACGAGGCGGTGGAGAGCGTGCTGCGCGGCTTCGGCGCCTACGCCGGCGAGGTCGTCGTCCGCCAGACCGGCGCCGAGTGGTGGGCGACCGGCGGGGAGCACTGGATCCGCACGACCGACGGCCGGCTGTGGGACCCCATGGCCGAGGCCCGCCGCTGCTTCGCCGGAAACGGCTCGCTGCGCCTGCTGTGCCGGGACGCGACCGCCGCCGGCTGACCCACCCGCCGCCGGGCGGTGGCCCGAGGGGCCCGGCGGTCGAGGTCCCGGGCCTCCCTGTGACACTTCTGTGAGGCCCGGCGCTGATGGCCTTGGAGGGCGTGGACACGGCCGGAGCGTGTCGCCCGGTGAGGGATGCGGCCACACGTGGTGGCTACGAACTCGGTACGAACGAGGACAGTCTTGGGCCAGGGAGGGGAACCCCGTCGCCTGCAGGCGCACGACGGGGAGCTGGGCGCGGCCGTCGCGCGGGCCCAGGACGGTGACGAGAACGCTTTCGCGGTGGCCTACCGGATCGTGCAGCCGGGGCTCCTCGGCTATCTCCGCGGCCTCGTCGGGGACGACGCGGAGGACGTGGCCTCCGACGCCTGGCTGGAGATAGCCCGCGACCTCGGGCGGTTCCGCGGGGACGGCGCCGGGTTCCGCGGCTGGACCGCGACCATCGCCCGGCACCGGGCCCTGGACCACCTGCGCAGACAGCGGGTACGGCCCCGGGCGGCCGCGCTCGAACAGGACGTACTGGACCTGCCCGGACCGCACAGCACGTACGACCAGGCGCTGGAGACCCTCTCCACCGAGCGTGCCCTGGCCCTGGTCCGGGAACTGCCGCGGGACCAGGCCGAGGCCGTCCTGCTGCGGGTGGTCGTCGGCCTCGACGGCCCCTCCGTCGCGCGCGTCCTCGGCAAGCGCCCCGGCGCGGTCCGCACGGCCGCGTACCGGGGGCTGAAGCGGCTCGCCCGCCAGCTGGGTGTCGAGGGCGCGGCGGACACCGGGGACACAGGTGTGACGGATGACGGCTCCCGGACGCTGGGTGAGTCGAAATGAACGGTGACGACCGTCGTCCGTATGGATCTGAAAGAAACAGTGGGGCGGGACCCCCGGCGGATTCGAGCGGCCGGACGGGCTGGACTAGGAACGGAACGGACATGGGTGAACGGCACAGTGGCGACGGGTCCGGCCGTCGGCGCGCGCACCCTGGCGGCACCACTCTGGGACCGGCGCCGGCCGGCGGGGACGCCGAGTTCGAGCTGCGGTTCGCCGCCGCCCTTCGCAGGGACGCCACCGCGGACGGCATCGACTCCGAGGCCGAGCAGCGCGCCGTGGCCGCGTTCCGTGCCGTCCGAGACTCCGGGGCACACCGGACGCACACCCGGCGCCGGGACGACTGGCGGCCCCTGCCGAGCCGTACGAGGTTGTCGCTGAAGACCACGCTCTCCGTTTTCCTCGCCAGCGCCACGCTGGGCGGAGTCGCCTACGCCGAGATCGGCTCCGCCGGGTCCGGGGCGGACGCCGGCGACCGGCAGCGGGTCCACCCCTCCGCGAGCGCCCCGGAACGGTCGGCCACCGAGCCGACCGCGCCCGCGTCCACCGCACCGTCGGCACGCCCGGACCGTCCGGACACGGCCAAGGACACCCTGGCCCACTGCCGTGCCTATGAGCACGTCAAGGGCCGCGGCAAGGCCCTGGACTCGACCGCCTGGCAGCGGCTGGTCACGGCCGCGGGCGGCGAGGAGAAGGTCGCCGCCTACTGCGCCGCCCAGCTCGCGCGTACGAACGGTGCGAACGGTGTGAACGGCGCGAAAGATGCGAAAGATGCGAAAGATGCGGACGGCTCGAACGGCTCGACCGAAGACAAGGGTGACAAGTCGGACAACGGCGGCAGTACCGACAAAAAGGCCGCCGACCCCGAGAAGGTCGGCGGCAAGAAGTGACCCTGTCCACCCCCCGTCGGGTGCCAGGGCAACGGCCGGGGCCGCCACCCCCCACAGGAGAGGCCCCGGCCGTCGCGCTCACGAGCCGCGCGGCGGCCCGTACTTCCTACAGCGCCGTGAGTGCGTTTTCTGTCACACCCTGTCGGTGTCACGAGTTAGTTGCATCTTCTACAGACATGGACGCCGAACGGTTTCACGCCGTAACGTGCCTTTCGCGCCGACCGAAGACAGGCGTATAGGGAGTGCGGTGCTGGGGGACGACGCGGAGCTGACCGCCGCGGTGCGTGCGGCACAGGACGGGGACGAGACCGCGTTCCGTACGGTGTACCGCGCGGTGCAGCCGAGGCTGCTCGGATATGTGCGCACGCTGGTCGGAGACCCGGACGCGGAGGACGTCGCGTCCGAGGCCTGGCTGCAGATCGCCCGGGACCTCGACCGGTTCAGCGGCGACGCGGACAGGTTCCGCGGCTGGGCCGCCCGGATCGCCCGCAACCGCGCCCTGGACCACATGCGGATGCGCGCCCGCCGCCCCGCGATAGGCGGCGACGAGACCGAACTGACCGGCCGGGCAGCCGAGTCCGACACGGCCGGCGAGGCCATCGAGGCCCTGGCCACCGACAGCACCCTCTCCCTCATCGCCCGACTCCCGCAGGACCAGGCCGAAGCGGTCGTGCTGCGTGTGGTGGTGGGCCTCGACGCCAAGTCCGCGGCCGAGACGCTCGGCAAGCGCGCCGGCGCCGTACGCACCGCCGCGCACCGGGGCCTGAAGCGGCTGGCCGAGCTGCTCGGCGACGATCCGGAATCGGCCGGCGGGCTCGACGCGCTCCCGCCCCAGCGAGAACCGCGCGGCCGTGCGGTGACGTCCGCCACTGTGACGCATACGCGTGCGCGGACGCAGAAGGACATGTGATGGCCGACGAGCAGTACAAGTGGCTTACCAAAGAAACGGCGGAACGTCTGCTGCGCGGTGAGTCGCTGGAAGCCGTCGACGAACCTTCCCCTGACCAGGCGAAACGCTTGGTCGATGCGCTGGGCGCCCTCGCCACCGAGGCGGCGCCCGCGACTGGTGAACTTCCTGGCGAGCAGGCCGCGCTGGCCGCGTTCCGCAAGGCCCGCGAGGCCCGCGATGCGGCCGCCGCCGAGCGGACCGCCGCCGCGCCCGGCGACGACACCTCCGCCGGCCGCTCCGGCCTCCTCGCCCACGGCTCCGACGCCGGACTGGTCCGCATCGGTGCGCCGCCCCGTAACGGAACCCGCTCCCGCCGGCCGCACTGGGCCCGCCCGGTGCGCCTCGCGCTGGCCGCGGCGGTCGCCGCGGGCACGCTCGGCGGGGTCGCCATGGCCACCGGCAGCGGAGTCCTGCCGCTCCCGTTCCACCACGATCGCCCGGATCCCGGTGCCTCCGTCTCGGCCCAGACCTCCGGACAGCCGCTCGTCTCGCCCTCCCCGCAGTCCCCCCAGGGCATCCGCCCGAGCACGGACACCCCGCTCGGCGGCACGAGCGGGTCCCTCACCGGTGCCCCCTCCGGGCAGGCCACCGGACCGGACCAGGGTGCCGCGCCCGGCTCCGGCGCTCCCTCCGGGTCCGCCGGCACCTGGTGGCAGGTCGCCACCGAGGCCTGCCGCGACCTGCGGGACGGCAGGGAGCTGGGCACCGACCGCAAGCGGGCCCTGGAGGGCCTGGCGGGCGGCTCCACGCGGGTGACCGTCTACTGCAAGTCCGTCCTGGCGGGCCAGTCCGCCTACGGCAGCCAGGGCAAGGGCACCGGCGAGGACGGCAAGCACGGCAAGGACGGCAAGCACGGCAAGGGCGGCGGAAAAGGCAAGGGCAAGGGCGAGGACGAGGGGGACGGCAAGGGCAAGGGCGGTGACGACGACGGTCACCCGGGCCGGGGTCACGGTCACGGTCGTCACGGCCGCGGTCACGACGGCCGCGGTCACGACCGCCACGAGCGGGACGGCCTCGCCTCCGCCGCACCCTCGGCCCTCGTGACCCGGTCCCCGGGCGGGCACGCGAACGCGCCGGCGCCCTCGCCGAGCCCCTCGTACAGCGCGCTCTGACTCCTCTCACCTCTCTGACCTGCGGTTTTGTAAACCGCGAAAATTTTTCCGCGAGAGGTGTGACGTTTTGAGCCCGCGCAACGCAGTACTGAGTGAGCCGACTGGTCATCGGCCGTCGCACTGAGCCGGGGTTCCCCCCGTACCCGTGGCTCGTGCACCTGGCGCGGGCGGGACACGTTCCCCCGGTCCCGCCCGCGCCCTGCAAACTCACCAGGAGACGACGACCTTGTCGCCGATCCTCACCTGCGCGAACAGCTCCGCGATCGCCGCCTCGTCCCGCACGTTGACGCACCCGTGCGAACCGCCCGCGTAGCCGCGCGCCGCGAAGTCGTAGGAGTAGTGCACCGCCTGGCCGCCGCTGAAGAACATCGCGTACGGCATCGGGGAGTGGTAGAGCGTCGACACATGGTGCCGTGACTTCCAGTAGACGCGGAACACACCCTCGCGCGTGGGGGTGTACTGCGTGCCGAAGCGGACGGACACCGTCTCGACCGTGCGCCCGTCGATCATCCAGCGCAGCGTCCGGGTGGTCTTGTCGATGCACAGCACCCGGCCGGTCAGACAGCGCGCATCGGGTGCGGCGGCCGGCTGGCCACCCATCAGATACAGCTCCCACCGGTCCGGCGCGTGCGTCATGGCCAGCAGTCGCTGCCACGTGACGGTGTCCAGCTCGCCGGTCCGCGGCAGCCCGCGCTTGCCCTGGAAGCCCCTGACGGCCTGCTCGGTCAGATCGTCGTACGTCCCCGTCGGCCCGTCGAACAGCCAGGCGACCTGGCGGAGGCGGGCCTGTAGTTCGCGGACCCCCGAGCCGCTGTTCCCGCGCGACCACAGCACCCGGGGCGCGGGCGCGGCGGGCTCGGCGGCGGGGGTGCTCTCGGCCGTACGGGTGGGTTCGGGAGCGTGGCTGGAGGGCAGCTGGATCTGCACCGGCAGGCGGTGCTTGCCGTCGTCGCCCGGGGGCTGCACGGTGCAGCCGCAGAGCGCGGCGAGGGCGGCGACCGAGACGAGTACGACGGCAGGTCTCCCCGGGATCCTCATGCCGGTGATGCTTCCCCGCGTGACCGCCGCCGAACTACGGGGCATGGTGAGGGGGGACAGAACGTACTGCGGAGGCATCCATGGCGCGTGAGTCGGAGTCGGGACTGCCGATCGAGCCGGTCTACGGGCCGGCGGACCTGACCGGCTGGGACCCGGCCCGGAAGCTGGGCGAACCGGGGGCGTACCCGTACACCCGCGGGGTGTACCCGACCATGTACACCGGCCGGCCCTGGACCATGCGCCAGTACGCCGGTTTCGGCACGGCGGCGGAGTCCAACGCCCGCTACCGGCAGCTGATCGCGCACGGCACCACCGGCCTGTCCGTCGCCTTCGACCTGCCCACCCAGATGGGTCACGACTCCGACGCGCCCCTCGCGCACGGCGAGGTCGGCAAGGTGGGCGTGGCGATCGACTCGGTCGAGGACATGCGGGTGCTGTTCGACGGCATCCCGCTGGACCGGGTCTCCACCTCGATGACGATCAACGCCCCGGCGGCCCTGCTGCTCCTCCTCTACCAGCTGGTCGCGGAGGAACAGGGCGTTCCGGCGGACCGCCTGACCGGCACCGTCCAGAACGACGTCCTGAAGGAGTACATCGCGCGGGGAACGTACATCTTCCCGCCGAAGCCCTCCCTCCGTCTGACCGCCGACATCTTCAAGTACTGCACCGCCGAGATCCCGAAGTGGAACACGATCTCGATCTCCGGCTACCACATGGCCGAGGCGGGTGCGTCCCCCGCACAGGAGATCGCGTTCACCCTCGCCGACGGCATCGAGTACGTCCGTACGGCGGTGGCGGCCGGCATGGACGTGGACGACTTCGCCCCCCGGCTGTCCTTCTTCTTCGTGGCCCGTACGACGCTGCTGGAGGAGGTCGCCAAGTTCCGTGCGGCCCGCAGGATCTGGGCGCGGGTGATGCGGGAGGACTTCGGCGCGCGGAACCCGAAGTCCTGGATGCTGCGCTTCCACACCCAGACGGCGGGGGTCGAGCTGACGGCCCAGCAGCCCGAGGTGAACCTGGTCCGGGTCGCGGTGCAGGCCCTCGGGGCCGTACTGGGCGGCACCCAGTCCCTGCACACCAACTCCTTCGACGAGGCGATCGCGCTGCCGACGGAGAAGAGCGCGCGCCTGGCACTGCGCACCCAGCAGGTGCTGGCGTACGAGACGGACGTACCGGCGACGGTGGACCCCTTCGCGGGCTCCTACGCGGTCGAGAGGATGACGGACGACGTCGAGGCGGCCGCCCTGGACCTGATGCGGAGGGTCGAGGACCTGGGTGGCGCGGTGGCCGCGATCGAGCAGGGTCTCCAGAAGCAGGAGATCGAGCGCAACGCGTACCGCATCGCCCGGGAGACGGATGCCGGCGAGCGGGTGGTCGTGGGCGTCAACCGCTTCCAGCTGGACGCGGAGGAGCCGTACCAGCCCCTCCGTGTGGACCCGGCGATCGAGGCCCGGCAGACGGAGCGCCTGGCCGTGCTGCGGGCCGGGCGGGACCGGGGCGCGGTGGCCTCGGCCCTGGCCGCCCTGAAGAAGGCGGCCGAGGGCGAGGACAACGTCCTGTATCCGATGCGGGAGGCGCTGCGGGCGCGGGCGACGGTCGGGGAGGTGTGCACCGCGCTGCGGGAGGTGTGGGGGAGCCATGTGCCTTCGGACGCGTTCTGAGCGCCTGCGCCGGAGTCGATGTCGTACTCCCGTGCGACACTCCTTCTCATGTTCGGCGTCATCGATCTCCCCACCTACCTGGCAGGTCTCGTCCTGATCGTCCTGCTGCCCGGTCCCAACTCGCTGTACGTGCTCTCCGTCGCCGCCCGCCGCGGCGTGCGGGCGGGGTACACCGCCGCCGCCGGGGTGTGGTGCGGGGACACCGTGCTGATGACGCTGTCCGCCGCCGGGGTCGCCTCGCTGCTGCAGGGGAACGCCGTGCTGTTCGGGATCGTGAAGTACGCCGGTGCCGGATACCTGACCTGGCTGGCGATCGGGATGCTGCGGGCCGCGCGGGGGATGTGGCGGAACCGGCGGGAACAGTCCGCCGAGGAGGTCGTACCCGTCGCGTCGGCGGAGGAGCGGCCCTTTCGCCGGGCCCTCGTCGTCAGCCTCTTCAACCCCAAGGCGATCCTCTTCTTCGTCGCCTTCTTCGTCCAGTTCGTGGACCCGGGGTACGCCTACCCGGCCCTCTCCTTCGTCGTCCTCGGCGCCTTCGCGCAGGTGGCCAGCTTTCTGTACCTGAGCGCGCTGATATTCGGCGGCACCCGCCTGTCCGCCGCCTTCCGCCGCCGCAGGCGTCTGTCGGCGACGGCCACCTCGGCGGCGGGGGCCCTGTTCCTCGGGTTCGCGGTGAAGC
>NZ_JBEXYL010000062.1:0-59281 GCF_040630895.1 Streptomyces sp. NPDC005728 | reverse complement strand
GCTGGTACCGGCGGCACTACACATGGGAGGTGACCCAGGACCCGGACACGGACCCCGTCCGCTTCCCGCCTCCCGGTCCGGACGCTCTCGCCCTGTGCCGCCGCCCCGGCGGCAGGAGGCCGCGCCCGCCGTAGCCGAGGGACCCGTCGGCCCCGCGGCCGGCGCCGAGCACCGGCTCACGCCGGCCGATCGCTGGCGCCTGGTGCTGGGCCGCCGCAGCGACCAACTTCCCGCCTCCGCCCGCTCGTTGGCGACGGCGCTGGACGAGCTGTACGGCCACGGACGCGGGGAGGGCAGCCGTGGCGACCTCGTCGGTGCGGGGCGCGGCGGCCGGGAGGCGCCGTATCCCGGGGTGCGGGAGTGGTCCGAGGAGCTGGCGGCCCTGTTCGGGCCGGGCATCCGGGAGGAGGTGCTGGCGGCGGCCGCGGCGACGGGCCGGCAGGACGTGTTCCGGGAGCTCGACCCGGACACCGTACGGCCCTCCGTCGACCTGCTCCGCTCGGTGCTCCGGCACGCGGGCGGGCTGCCGGAGGCCCGGCTGGCCGCGCTGCGTCCGCTCGTGCGGCGCCTGGTCGACGCGCTGACCCGGGAGATGGCCACACGGCTGCGTCCGGCGCTGCACGGCACCGCGCTGCCACGCCCCAGTCGGCGTCCGGGCGGCGGACTCGACCTGCCCCGCACCCTGCGGGCCAACCTGGCGACCGCGCGCCGCACTCCGGACGGCACGGTCCAGGTCATCCCCGAGCGTCCCGTCTTCCGCACCCGGGCCCGAAAGGCCGCCGACTGGCGGCTGGTCCTGGTCACCGACGTCTCGGGGTCCATGGAGGCGTCCACGATCTGGGCGGCGATCACGGCGTCCGTACTGGCCGGGGTGCCGACCCTGTCCACGCACTTCCTGGCCTTCTCGACCGAGGTCATCGACCTGACCGACCACGTCGAGGACCCGCTGTCGCTGTTGCTGGAGGTCAGCGTGGGCGGCGGTACGCACATCGCGGCCGGGCTGCGGCACGCGCGCGAACTGGTCACCGTGCCCTCGCGGACGCTCGTGGTGGTCGTCAGCGACTTCGAGGAGGGCTACCCGCTCGGCGGACTGCTCGCCGAGGTCCGCGCCCTGGTCGGCGCCGGCTGCCAGGTTCTCGGATGCGCGAGCCTGGACGACGCCGGGCGTCCCCGGTACTCGACCGGGGTCGCGAGCCAACTCGTCGCGGCGGGGATGCCCGTGGCGGCCCTCAGTCCGCTCGAACTCGCCCGCTGGGTAGGGGAGAAGATCGCATGAGCAAGGATCTCGAGAGCGAGCAGCGTGTGAGCACGGTTCTGCCTCCGGTCGCCCCGTCCGTGACCGCCGAACTCGTCGCGGCACTCTCGCCCCGGCTGCGCAAGCGGCTCGACGTGGGCATAGCCAAACTGGCGGACCGCCCGGCCGTCCGCGACGGCGACACCGTGCGGATCGCCGTCGACGACAGCACCGACATCGAACTCCACGCCCCCGGCGGCACGGTGACCAGCGCCGAGGCCGTCCGCTGCGGCTGCCTGTTGGCCCCGGACTGTCTGCACCGCGCCGCGGCGGCCTCAGCAGCACCCATTGCGGAACCGGCCGCGGCGGCCAACTCCGGTGAGGTGGAGACCGGTTCACCTGAACCGGTGGACAAGGCGGAACCCGAGCGGGCCACGCCCCAGCAGTGCGCCGCCGCCCGTGCCGTCCGCGCCGCCGCGACCGCCGTACTCGAGGCCGGTACGGACGGTGCCGGGGCGGTGCTCCAGGCGGAGCTGCTGCGCGCGGCGCACACGGCGCGGCTCGCGGGACTCCCCCGGGCCGCCGCCACGACCGTCTCCGTGGTCAGCGCGCTGCGCGCCGCCCGCTCCGCCGACCCGGCGTACCACCTCACCGACCTCGTCACCTCCCTGCGCGCCGCCCTGTCGTCGGCCCACCGCATCCCGCACGCCGAGGGCCCGGAACTGACCGAGCTGCGCGGCACCGTACGGCAGCCGTACCGCCCGGACGGCTCGCTGCGGCTGTACGGCGTCTTCTCCGAGCCGGTGCTCACGGCGAGCGGGTACGCCGGCGCCGTCACCTGGACCGCCGACGCCGAGGGCCGCCTGTACCAGGTGTCGGACGTGGCGCCGGGCGGCGCCGGGCGGGCGGTCGGAGCGGCCGACCGCGCCGTACGCATCGGTGACACGGCCCTGACGCACCGGGAACTGTCCCGGGCGGGGCTCGCGGTGTCGGGGGCGACGGTGTCGCCGACGGGTCGGCTCGGGGCGGGCGCGGGGGTGCGGGCGGTCCGGGCGTCCGGTGCCGACTGGCGCGCGGAGCCACTGGACGGGCTCTGGGCGGTACCGGTCGCCGAGCAGGTGTCCCGGGCCCTGACCGGCGGCCACGACCTGCTCTTCCTCGACGTCACCTTGACGGGCGCGGTACGGGAGGCGGCGGGCGACTGTCTGCTCGCCGACTGCGAGGGCGTCGCGCTGCGGCTGACCGCCGCACACGACCATCCGGCGCTCCCCCACCGGGACAACCTCCGCCTGCTGGCCGCGGCCCGGGGCAGCCGGCTGCGGATCGTGGTCCGGCTCGTCCCGGCCCCGCACCCCCGGGCCCTGCTGCTGGCGGCCGAGCACCCCACCCTCCCCGGCACCCGCGTCGATGCCGGCCTGGACCGGCTGCAGCATGCCGACCTGCCCGCCGCACCCGCCGCCGCGGCCGGCGCGCCCGTGACCGACGAGGCCCCGGTGCACCTGCTGCGCCGCCGTGTGCACCAGGCGGCCTCGGGCGGCCGGCTCGTGCTGTCCTTCCCGTCGAACGCGGCCGCCGACGTCCGGCGGCTGAGCCGCCACGGCCTGGCGACGGCGGGTGACCTCCTGGACGAACTCCACGCGGCCGCGGCGGAGCGGTCCCGTGACGTCTTCGGCCGTCTCCTGCCGGCGGACACCGACCGGTTCGCCCGGGCCTGGCTGGCCGCCGCCCGCTACACCGACGAGGTCGACCGCGCGCTGTGCGCCGCGGCCTGGGGTGCCTGAGGCAGGCGAGAGCGAGGGGTGGCGGCCACGCCGGGCGGGCCGCCGTTCCCCCGCGTCGGCGGCCCGCCCGGCGTGCGTCCGAGCAGGTCGGTGCCGCCGGGTTGAAGTGTGGGCCAGGCGGGGACGGCAGGGGTATGCGTACAAGTACGTAGGAGCCGCCGGAGCAGGACAGCAGTGCGTGGGCGGCACACGGAGAGGAACACGTGGTACACGGGCTGGACAGGGCCTACGAGCGCCTGATGGCGGTCGCCGTCGCGGCACTCCACGAACGGGAGCCCGGGCGTCTGTGGCCGCTGCTCGGCGCCGCCCTGACGGACCTGTGCGGCGGCGAGGCGGTCGTCCACAAACTGGACGACTGGAGCCAGAGCGAGGGCACGGTCGGTGGTTCGCCCGACGCCGCCGCCGTCGAACTGGCCGGGCTCGGGGAGTCGGACCTGGGTCTGCTGCGCGCGGGCTACCCCTTCGCCCACCACTACGCGGGCCGGCCCGACCGCACCCCGGTCACCGCGCACCGTGCGGCGGGCCGGGACTGGCCGGGCAGCCCGACGGCCCGTCTGCTCCGTGACGTCCTCGACGCCGACCACGTCCTCGGTGTACCACTGCCCGGCAGCAGCCCGCCGATCACCGGGTGCCTCGTCTACCGGTCCGGTGCGGACTTCACCGACGACCACCTCACGATGGCCGAGCGCGCGCAGCCGCTGCTGGCCGGCGTGGAGCGGCAACGGCAGCTGCTGGAGGAGTGGCGGCGGGCTCTGGCCGCGGCCGGAACGGCGGACGAGCGGGCGGCGGACTGCGCGCTGACGCCCCGCGAGACGGCCGTCCTGCTCCTGCTCGCCGATGCCCTGACCGCGGACGCCATCGGCCGCCGCCTCGGTATCTCGGCCCGTACGGTGCACAAGCACGTGGAGAACATCTATCGCAAGCTGGGCACCCGCGACCGGGTCGGCACGGTGCTGCGGGCCCAGCGGCTCGGTCTGGTCCCGTCCCCCGGCTCCCGGGGGCCCTGTGCCGGCCCTCCGCGATTGGTTACCGTGGAGCGGTCCGGGAGCGAGCAGACCTGAAGGGTTGTCAGCCAACTTGTCCTTTGATAAGGCGACGGTGCGCGATCCTCGATCCTCGATCCTCGATCCTCGATCCTCGATCCTCGATCCTCGAGCAGCCCAGGAACAAGGCGGCCAGGGCCTCGCCACGCCGGTCCCCGGCACGCCGGTTGAGGTCGAGGCAGTACCGGTACGTCTCCACCGCGCGGGGCGGGTCGGAACGGTCCAGGTAGCGGCCCAGGAACTCCTGGACGGACGCGCGCAGCAGCAGACGGTCGGTCGACTCGGCCAGTGTGACGGCGCGCTCCAGCTCCGTGCGGGCGCGGTCGTGCTCGCCCAGATCCGTCAGCGGACGGGAGAGCAGGCTGCGCAGGCGCGCCTCGCCTGCCGTGGCGTCGGCCGCGGTGTCGCCCGGGGTGTCGGGAGCCGCGGCGAGCGCGGCGGCGGCCTCGGCGCCCAGTTCCAGGGACTCCTTCCAGGCTCCCAGGTAGCGGTGGTGGAGGAAGAGGGCCGTGAAGGCCTCGGCCAGCGGCCAGGCGACGGCGTGCAGGCCGTGGCGTACGGCGGCCGGCAGGACGGCCAGGACGGCGGCGCACTCGGCGTCGAGCCAGCTCAGCGCGGAGGGGCCGGCGACGGCGGCGAAGGGGTCGGCGGCCCCTGCCAGGAGCGCGGACAGGTCGGCGATCCGCAGCCGGTCCTTGCGCAGGGCTCGGTCGGCGAGGGCGACGAGTACGAGGTAGTGGGTCGCCACCCGGTCGAGCAGGGCGGTCTCCTCGGCGGCCCGCTCCTCCTCGACCGCCCGCTCTCGGGCGTACAGGCGGACCAGGTCGTGCAGGCGGTAGCGGCCGTCGCGTTCGGTCTCCAGCAGGCTGGCGGAGGCGAGTTCGCGCAGCAGCCGTCGGGCCGTCCGGGTGTCGACGCCCGCCGCAGCGGCGGCGACCCCGGCGTCGAAGAGGCCGGCCGGGACCCAGCCGAGCAGACGGAACATCCGGGCCGGTCCGGGTGGCAGCAGCCGGTAGGACGGTCCGAGGACGGCTGACACCGAGTGGGTGCTGCCGGGCAGCAAGAGGCCGTCCAACCGGTCGGCCTCGTCCTCCAGTTCGCCGGCGAGGTCGGCCGGGGTGAGGGAGTCGTCGGTGAGCAGTCGGGTCGCCACGATGCGCAGGGCGACCGGCAGGCCGCCGCACAGCTCGACGAGGCGCGCGGCCGCCGCCGGGTCGGCCGTCACGGTGTCCTGCCCGCAGTGGTCGGCCAGCAGGGTCAGGCCGCCCTCCCTGTCCAGCGGCTTCAGCGCGATGAGGTCGGCTCCGTCCACCGCCACCAGTTCGCTGAGCCTGCTGTGGCGACTCGGCTCACCCCCGGAGACGCATACGCTCCGGGCAGGCCGGAATTCCAGGAACAGGAACAGGGGGCAGCTCCCATGGTGACAGCGCGCCGGTTTCCGCTCGGCTCCGCGACCACGCTCACCCAGCTGGAGGACGACCCCCACCCCCGGCTGGCCCTGCTGCGCGAGCGCGAACCGGTTTCATGGCTCCCCGTACTGGGCGGCTGGCTGGTTACCCGGCGCGATCTCGCACTGCGCGTGATGCGCGACGCGGCGACCTTCACGGTGGACGATCCCCGCTTCTCCACCGCCCAGGTGGTCGGTCCGAGCATGCTCTCCCTGGAGGGCGCCGAGCACAAGCGGCACCGCGCCCCCTTCACCGACCCGTTCCGCACGCAGGACGTGCACGACCGGTTCACCGGGTTCGTGGAGCAGGATGCCGCCCGGCTGGTGGAAAGCATCCGGCCGCGTGGCAGCGCCGAACTGCGCCGGGAGGTGGCCGGGCCGCTGGCCGTCGCTGTCGTCGCCGAGGCGCTGGGCTTGGTCGACGCGGATGCCGAGGCGGTGCTGTCCTGGTACGACGCCATCGTGAGCGCGGTCTCCGACATCACCGCCGGGGTGCCGGCAAACCCCGCCGGGGCGGCGGCGTTCGACCAGCTGCGAGAGAGCGTCGAGGCGACGGTCGGGGCGGGAAGCGAGGCCTCGCTGCTGGTCGCGGCGGCCGAGCACAAGCGCCTGAAGCTGCCGGAGGTGGTCGCCAACGCTGCCGTGCTGATGTTCGGCGGCATCGAAACCACCGAGGGCATGATCACCAACGCCGTACTGCACTTGCTGGCACACCCGGGTCAACTCGCCCTCGTACATGCCGATCCGGGCCTGGTCGACGCGGCGATCGAGGAATCGCTCCGCCTGGAACCCGCCGCGGCGGTCGTGGACCGCTACGCCACCGCCGACGTGAGGATCGGCGGGGCCGACGTGCGGCGCGGTGATCTGGTGGTCGTCTCGCTCGCCGGTGCGAACCGCGACCCCGCGGTCTTCCAGGACCCCGACGTTTTCGACCTGCGACGGGGCAACTCCCGCCTCCAGCTGGCCTTCGCGCACGGCCCGCACTTCTGTCTGGGCGCCCACCTCGCCCGCCTGGAGACCCGCGCGTGCCTCCTCGCACTCCTCGACCGCCTTCCCGGCCTGCGGCTGGACCCTGCCTCGCCCACCGCGCCCAGAGGCCTGGTCTTCCGGAAGCCACCCGCTGTGCGCGTCCGCTGGGACGTGCCGGCGCAGCGCTGACTCGACGCAGGGCCGCTCCCACGTTGCGCTGTACCGGCCCGTCGAAGAGGGCCAGGTGGCGAGCGGTTCGGGCGAGTGAGCGCCGATGCGCTCGCTGTCGCTGAGGACGGCCCGATGACCCGACCCCCACCCCGCCGTGTACGGCAACGTCGATCGGTGATTGGCTGTCCCCGGTTCCGTCAGCCAGTCCATCCACGGGAAGGCCCCAGCCATGAGCAACCCCTACGCACTCGAGTACAAGGTCGTCACCTTCCGCGAGTCACTGATCGGAGACGCACTGGACAGCGACAAGCTGGAGAAGGTTCTGAACAAGCACGCCGAGGACGGCTGGGCGCTCAAGGCGATCACGGCCGCCGACGTCAAGGGCCGTATAGGTCCCGGTGCAGTCGAGGGCCTGCTCCTCACTCTGGAGCGTCCGCGCCGATAAGACCGTTCAGGGCGAGGAAGCCGGTGGTCGAGAGGATCGGAGCGTTCTTGGCGCCCGCCATCGGGAGGGTGTGAAAACACGTCGACAACGCCCTGCCGCGCCCGGCAAAGTAGCCGCCCGTGACGAGCAGTGAGCTGTGGACCCGGGCGACCGCCGACCGCTACGACGCCGAAGAGAGCAGGATGTCCTCGGCCGATGTTCTAGGACCGACTCTCGACTTCCTGACCGAACTCGCCGGAGACGGCCGGGCGCTGGAGTTCGCCGTCGGAACCGGACGAGTGGGAGTCCCGCTCCGCAGACGCGGCGTACCGGTCGTGGGCATCGAGCTGTCCGAACACATGGCAGCGGTCCTGCGACGCAAGATCGACGAGGACACGCTCCCGGTCACCATCGGGGACATGACCACGACCGCCGTCCCCGGCGAGTTCGCCCTGGTCTATCTCGTCTACAACACCATCACGAACCTGCTCACGCAGGACGAGCAGGTCGAGTGCTTCCGAAACGCCGCACGTCATCTGGCCCCCGGCGGCCGATTCGTCATCGAGTTGGGCGTGCCGCCGCTGCGCTTCCTGCCGCCCGGCCAGGTCGCGGTGCCGTTCGACGTCTCCGTGCGGCATCTCGGCTTCGACACCTTCGACCTGGCCGAGCAGATGCTCGTCTCGCACCACTTCACCCGCGACGGCGACGACGGCCGCTACCGCCGCGGCAGCTCCCGGCACCGGTACGCGTGGCCGGCGGAGCTCGACCTGATGGCACGGATCGCGGGGCTCGAGCTGGAACGACGCGTCGCGGACTGGAACGGGGCGCCGTTCACGCAGGACTCCACGAAGCACATCTCCGTGTGGCGCAAGCCGGCCTGAGTCTCCTGAGCCTTGTCCGCTGGGACCCCGAGATGTACAGGCATGTCCACACCCTCACGGGAAGTCCGCCTCGGGGAGCCCGAGGCGGACCGGGGAGGTCAGGACGCGCGGTGGTACGAGAGCACCGTTGCCGGCCTATGCGCCACGACGGACCCGGGCGGCCTTGCGGGCCTCGGCAATCTGGCGGGCCTCAGCAGACCGGCGAGATTCGCCACCGCCGCCGGCCCGCCCCGGGCGGGTGCCCATACCGCGGAAGGGGGCACCGCCGCGCTTCGGGCGCTCCGCGACCGGGCCGCTGCCGCCGACGGGGACACCGGAGGGAGCCTGGGCGCCGGTGATGCGGCTCAGCTCGGCCTCGCCGGAGCGGACCTGTGTGATCTGCGGCCTGATGCCTGCGTCGGACATGAGACGGGCCATGTCCCGGCGCTGGTTGGGGAGGATCAGCGTGACGACACTGCCGGACTCGCCGGCGCGGGCGGTACGGCCACCGCGGTGCAGGTAGTCCTTGTGGTCGCTGGGGGGATCGACGTTGACGACGAGATCGAGGTCGTCGACGTGGATGCCCCGAGCCGCGACATTGGTGGCCACCAGCGCCGTGACGTCACCGGTCTTGAACTGTGCCAGGGTGCGGGTGCGCTGGGGCTGCGACTTGCCGCCGTGCAGCGCCGCGGCCTTGACGCCGCTGCTCAGCAGGTGCCTGGTGAACTGGTCGACAGCGTGCTTGGTGTCCAGGAACATGATCACGCGCCCGTCGCGGGCAGCGATCTCGGTGGCGGTGGCGTACTTGTCGGCGCTGTGCACCTGCAGCACGTGATGCTCCATCGTGGTGACCGCGCCCGCCGACGGGTCCACCGAATGGACCACCGGGTCATGGAGGTAACGACGGACCAGGAGGTCTATGTTGCGGTCCAGCGTGGCCGAGAACAGCATGCGCTGGCCGTCGGGACGTACCTGGTCCAGCAGTTCGGTGACCTGCGGCATGAAGCCCATGTCCGCCATCTGGTCGGCCTCGTCCAGGACGGTGATGTTCACCCGGTCCAGGCGGCAGTCCCTGCGCTCGAGGAGATCCGCGAGGCGGCCAGGAGTCGCGACGACCACCTCGGCCCCGGCACGCAGCGCGCCGGCCTGCCTGCCGATCGACATCCCGCCGACCACAGTGGCCAGCCGCAGCTTCAGCAACCGGGCGTACGGGGCGAGCGCATCGGTGACCTGCTGGGCCAGCTCGCGGGTGGGGACGAGGATCAGGGCCAGCGGCTTCCGCGACTCGGCACGCTGACCGGCCGTGCGTACGAGGAGCGGCAGGCCGAAGGCGATCGTCTTGCCCGATCCGGTGCGCCCACGGCCCAGGACGTCGCGCCCTGCGAGGGAGTTCGGCAATGTGGCGGCCTGGATCGGGAACGGCTTGTCCAGGCCAAGGCTGGTGAGCATCTCCAGCAACTCGACGGGCATGTCCAGTTCACCGAAGGACGCGACCGCGGGGAGGGCGGGGGTGACGGTGTCCGGTAGTGCGAACTCTCCCTGTGGTGCGGAGGGACGGCGCCTGTTGCCGCTTGAACCAGCGTCGGGGCGACCCTGCCGCTGGGGACGAAAACGATCGTTCGTGCGAGCTGAACGGCTCATGGAGAACCTTCCTCGACGGGGCACGCATCGAGGAATTCCCGACAGAAATAAGTCGGACGAATTGCAAGAACGAGCCGAATATGAGATCAAAAAATCCACTGAAATGCAAAAAGCAGTAAACTGGGGCCCCGCCACAAGGCGGGGCCCCAGCTATGTCATACGCTTCAGCGTCAGGCGGGAGTGATGTTCTCCGCCTGCGGACCCTTCTGGCCCTGGACGACGTCGAAGCTCACCTTCTGGCCTTCCTGGAGCTCACGGAAACCCTGGGTGGCGATGTTCGAGTAGTGCGCGAAGACGTCAGGGCCGCCGCCGTCCTGCTCGATGAAGCCGAAGCCCTTTTCCGCGTTGAACCACTTGACGGTGCCAGTAGCCATGTCACATCTCCTTGGGGACAGTGCCCGGGGGCCCACACCGTGTGAACCCCTGCGTTGCGACAATGAACCCCGTCCGGATAAGCACCGGAGATACAAAAATGCCCGACGACATACAGCCGCCAAGGCACTTGAAGTTTCGGGAACCACAACTGCAACTACCGCCAGTTTAGCACGGTACCCACATCCGCACTACTTTACCCCGCCTCGGCATGGAACATCCGATTCTTTTCCGCGCCACCTCACCCCAGGAACGACAGACGGACCTTCCGGTTCGGATTGTCCCTGTTCGTATCCACGAGGCACACGGACTGCCAGGTGCCCAGCTCCAGCCGGCCGCCGATGACCGGGAGGGTCGCGTGCGGCGGGACGATCGCGGGGAGGACGTGATCGCGGCCGTGCCCCGGGCTGCCGTGCCGGTGCTGCCAGCGGTCGTCGGCGGGGAGCAGGGTGTGCAGGGTGGCCAGGAGGTCGTCGTCGCTTCCGGCGCCCGTCTCGATCACGGCGATGCCGGCGGTCGCGTGGGGCACAAAGATGTTCAGCAGGCCGTCACGGCCGGCCGCCGCCTCGCGCAGGAACTCCTCGCAGTCGGCTGTCAGGTCGACGACCCGCTCCCGGGAACCGGTGGCGATGTTCAGCATCCGAGTGGTGAAGGCATCTGACATGCCCCCATCCTGGCCCATACGCCGGGTTTCACACCTCGCGGCGGGACCGTTTCCCGGTGCGACGGGTCCACCGGACGAGACGCCGTTGACCGCGGAGCTCCCGTCTGGCTACTTTCAGCCGCATGTTGCGTTCAGCCCTGCTCACCACGCGCGGTCACATCGACCTGCTGCGGGTGGCCTCCGCCGCGTGTCGCCGCGGCTGCTGACGCCCTTTTCCCTCTTCTTCTCCCCTTCGGCGCGGTCTGCCGCCGTACCCGCACGTCACCCGTGAGCCGGTGAGGCGGGCCTGACGCGGCGGTGCCGAGCCGTATCCCCCGCCCTCCCCTTTGCCGTGGAGCATCCATGAGCATCAGCCATGCCCCACCCGGCCCACCGGAACCCGATATTTCCGGTATATCAAAATACGTCGAGGCCGGACCGGCCCAGCCCGAGCGCTCCTCCCCGGACCTCCAGCCTCTCGTCCCGGCCTCCAGCCGCCGCGCCCGTGTCCCGCGCTGGCTGCGTCGCACCACCGGCCCGCTGCTGCTGCTCGCCCTGTGGCAACTCCTCAGCAGTACGGGGTTGTTGGCCTCGGACGTGCTCGCCGCGCCGGGCCGGATCGCCCAGGTCGGCTGGGATCTGGTCGCCGACGGCTCGCTGCCCTCGGCCATGGGCACCTCACTTCATCGCGTCGCGGCCGGGCTGCTCTTCGGCACCGTGATCGGCACCGGACTGGCCCTGCTCTCCGGGCTGTTCAGGGTCGGCGAGGACCTGGTGGACGCGCCCGTACAGATGCTGCGCACGGTGCCGTTCGTCGGCCTCATCCCGCTGTTCATCATCTGGTTCGGCATCGGCGAGGCCCCGAAGATCGCGATCATCACGCTCGGCGTGACCTTCCCGCTCTATCTCAACGTGTACGCCGGCATCCGCGGCGTCGACTCAAAACTCATCGAGGCCGGCGAGTCGTTGGGGCTGTCCCGCTGGGGTCTCGTGCGCCACGTGGTGCTCCCGGCCGCCCTGCCCGGCGCGCTCACCGGGCTGCGCTACTCGCTCGGCATCGCCTGGCTCGCCCTGGTCTTTGCCGAGCAGGTCAACGCCGACGCCGGCATCGGCTTCCTGATGGTGCAGGCACGAGACTTCCTGCGCACCGACGTGATCGTGGTCTGCCTGATCGTCTACGCCTTCCTCGGCCTGCTGGCCGACTTCATCGTCCGCTCCCTCGAAAGGCTGCTGCTGCAATGGCGACCGACGTTCACCGGCCGGTGAGCCCCGTGGCGACCCGGGTGTCCAGTGCAGTGCACGTCGAAGGGCTGACCCGCTCCTTCGAGGGACGTGCCGTCATCGACGACCTCCGACTCGACATCGCACCGGGCGAGTTCGTCGCCCTGCTGGGCCGCAGCGGCTGCGGCAAGTCCACGCTGCTGCGCATTCTCGCCGGCCTCGACCGGGACATCGAGGGCACCGCCCTCGTCTCCCGCCGCCGGGCCGTCGCCTTCCAGGCACCCCGGCTGATGCCGTGGAAGAAGGTGTGGCGCAACGTACTGCTCGGCCTGCCCGGCAGGCCCGAACGCGCCGTGGCCGAACGGGCGTTGGACGAGGTCGGCCTCGGCCACCGCATCGATGCCTGGCCGAAGACCCTCTCCGGCGGCGAGGCACAGCGCGCCTCCCTCGCCCGGGCCCTGGTGCGCGAGCCCGATCTGCTGCTGCTCGACGAGCCGTTCGGCGCCCTCGACGCGCTGACCCGGATCAAGGCGCAGCGGCTGGTCGGCGAGTTGTGGCAGCGCCGCGGCTGCGCCGTGCTGCTGGTCACGCACGACGTCGAGGAGGCCGTGCTGCTCGCCGACCGCGTCCTGGTGATGGACGGCGGCCGCATCGCCCACGAACAGCGCATAGACCTCGACCGGCCGCGTGACATCGCCGACCCCCGCTTCGCCGGGCTCCGCTCCGGACTGCTGGAGCGGCTCGGCGTCGACACGGCCGCCGAAGCCGCCTGAACACCCCCGCTCGATCCCTCCCCCGTGCACTGGAACGGAACCGCCATGCGACGACGCCTCGCCCCCGCCGCACTGCTCCTGCCCCTCGCCCTCCTGCTCACCGCCTGCGGCGGGAACTCGTCCGCCGACGCGGGCGCCGGCATCGACGGGAAGGGCTCCGTCACGCTCAACGTCGGTGACCAGAAGAGCGGTTCGGAGGCCATCCTGAGGGCCGCGGGCGAGCTGAAGAACCTGGACTACAAGATCAAGTGGTCGACGTTCACCTCCGGCCCGCCGCTGCTGGAGGCCGTCAACGCCAAGGCCGTCGACATCGGCGGTGTCGCCAACACCCCGCCCGTCTTCGCGGCCGGAGCCGGCTCGAAGATCTCGGTGGTGGCCGCCTGGCACGTCAGGTCCCAGGGCGACGCCATCCTCGTGCCGAACGACTCGAAGCTGACGCGGCCGAACCAGCTCAAGGACAGGTCGATCACCGTGGCGCAGGGCTCCTCCGCGCACTACCAGCTGGTCGCCTCCCTCGAGGCGGCCGGACTCGGCCTGAGCGACGTGAAGGTCAAGTACCTGCAGCCGGCCGACGCGCTCGCCGCGTTCACCTCCGGCAAGGTGGACGCGTGGGCGGTGTGGGACCCGTACACCTCCCAGATCCTTCAGGCCAAGCAGGGCCGGGTACTCACCACCGGCGACGGCATCACCAACGGGCTCACCTTCCAGGTGGCCGCGCCCGCCGCGCTGAAGGATCCGAAGAAGGCCGCTGCCGTCAAGGACTACCTGGCACGACTGCGGCGCGCACAGGCGTGGGTCCACGACCACCAGGAGGAGTGGGCCAAGGTGTGGGCGAAGGACACCGGACTGCCCTACGAGGTGGCACTGGCCTCGGTGAAGCGCAGCAATGCCACGCGCGTCCCGGTCGCCGTCGATCAGCCGCTCGTCGCCTCCGAGCAGAAGATCGCCGACACCTTCACCGAGTTGCGGCTCATCCCGAGGAGGTGGACTTCGGCGACTTCGTGGACAGGCGGTTCAACGGCGACCTGCCCCCGTCGACGACTCCGGCCAAGAGCTGAGTTCCCGGTGTCCCCGAGCCGGTCGCCGAGGGGCGCCCGGCCTCCGGGAAGATCCACGGCCGCCTCGCGGTTGGCAGGAGCGTGAACGAGATGCGCGAGGTCGAGGTAGTCGTCATAGGCGCCGGACAGGCCGGTCTGTCCGGCGCCTATCACCTGCGGCGCGCCGGTTTCGGGCCGGACCGCGACTTCGTGGTGCTGGACCACTCCCCGGGGCCGGGCGGCGCCTGGCAGTTCCGCTGGCCTTCGCTGACGTACGGCAAGGTGCACGGGATGCACTCCCTGCCCGGCATGGAGCTGACGGACGCCGATCCGGCGCGGCCCTCGGCGGAGGTCATCCGCGCGTACTTCGACCGCTACGAGCACGCCTTCGACCTGCGGGTACGGCGCCCCGTCGACGTACGGGCCGTACGTGAGGGGGACGCCGGGCGGCTGCTCGTGGAGACCTCGGACGGCATCTGGTCCACGCGGGCGCTCATCAACGCCACCGGCACCTGGGACCGGCCGTTCTGGCCGCGCTACCCCGGTCAGGAGACCTTCCGCGGACGGCAGTTGCACACCGCGCAGTACGCCGGGCCCGAGGAACTCGCCGGACTGCGGGTCGTGGTCGTCGGCGGCGGCGCGTCGGGCACCCAGCACCTGCTGGAGATCGCCCCGTACGCGGCGGCCACCACCTGGGTCACTCGGCGGCCCCCGGTCTTTCGCGAGGGCCCGTTCGGCGAGGAGGCGGGCCGGGCGTCGGTGGCGCTGGTGGAGGAGCGGGTACGGCAGGGCCTGCCGCCGAGGAGTGTGGTCTCCGTCACGGGACTTCCGCTCAACGACGCCATCCGGCAGGGCCTGGCCGACGGGGTCCTGGACCGGCTGCCCATGTTCGACCGGGTCACCCCGGACGGTGTGGAGTGGAGCGACGGGCGCCGCGTGGACTCCGACGTCATTCTCTGGGCCACCGGCTTCCGCGCCGCCCTCGATCACCTCACGCCGCTGCGGCTGCGCGAGCAGGGGGGCGGGATCCGGGTCGAGGGGACCCGCGCCGTCGCGGATCCACGCATCCACCTCGTCGGCTACGGCCCTTCGGCCAGCACGATCGGTGCCAACCGGACCGGCCGCGCGGCCGTACGGGACATCCGGCGGCTGCTGGCCGAGGAGCCGGTCAGGTCGGTCGCCGTGTGATGCCCCGCAGGCTGCTCAGCGGGGCGGTTGTGTGCCTGGCAGCTGCTGTGGGCTGCTGCCGGCCGCCTGCGGCTGTCCCGTTACCTGGTGGCGGGCGTTGAACTCGGCCACGTTGCGCAGGTGCTCGGAGTAGTCGGCGGTGAAGCGGGTGTCGCCCGGCTTGAGCGTGACGAAGTACAGCCACTCGCCGGGCGGCGGGTTGATCGCGGCATGCATCGCGTCCTCGCCGGGGTTGTCGATCGGGGTCGGCGGCAGACCCATGCGCTGGTAGGAGTTGTACGGGCTGTCCATGCGGGTGTCGTCCACGCTGGTGTGCACGGTGTTGCGGTTCATCGCGTAGTTGATCGTGGAGTCCATCTGCAGCGGCATGCCCCGTTGCAGCCGGTTGAGGATGACCCGGGCCACCTTCCCCATGTCGGCCTTGGTGGCGGCCTCGGCCTGGGCGATGCTGGCGATGGTGACGGACTGGTAGACGTTCATCGGGCTGCGCTGCGCCCCGGCCGCGACCGGGGTCCCGTCGAACCTCTTCTTGGCGGTGTCGACCATGAATCGCAGCAGCGACTCGGGGGTCGCCCCCTTCTCGTACGGATAGGTGGCCGGGAAGAGGTAGCCCTCCGGGTTGCCCGCGGCCGCGCTGGGCAACTGCAGGTCGGCCTTGGAGATCGATTTCGCGGTGCTGCCCGAGGGCAGTGCGAGGGCCTTGTCGATCGCGTCGTAGACCTGGCTCGCGCGCCAGCCCTCCGGGATGACCAGTGTGGAGGGCGGTTTCACCGCTACGTGACCGCCGCCCCGGCTCAGCAGCGGCACCGCCACGGCGGTGCCGGCCAGGACGGCGCCGGTCACGATGAGGAGGAGCCTGCCCCGGCGCGTCAGTCGCATCGTGCTGCGTGGCGGAGTGTTCGAGTACATGCGGGTACGGTAATACGCATATCACCGTAAATCCGACATATCGTCAGCTTGTCGGCTGCGATCGCCGTCGTGCGTCAGCCCGTCGGTTCCAGCTGCGCATCCCGGCGCACCAGGGCCGCGTACCGCCCGTCCAGTTCCAGCAGCTCCTCGTGCGTGCCCCGTTCGGCGACCCGGCCGGAGTCCAGGACCACGATCTGGTCCGCACCGCGGACGGTGGACAGGCGGTGGGCGATGGTGACAGTCGTCCGGTCGGCCGACAGGGCGTCGATGGCGTCCTGCACCGCGGCTTCGGTGCGGTTGTCCAGGGCGCTGGTCGCCTCGTCGAGGATGAGGACCGGCGGGTCGCGCAGGATGGTGCGGGCTATCGCCAGACGCTGCTTCTCGCCGCCGGAGAAGCGGTGCCCGCGTTCGCCGACGACGGTGTCGTAGCCGTCCGGCAGCGCGGCGATGTGGTCGTGGATCTGGGCGGCCCGGGCTGCGGTGTGCAGCTCTTCGTCGGTGGCGTCGGGCTTGGCGAAGCGGAGGTTGTCGGCGACCGAAGCGTGGAACAGGTACGTCTCCTGCGAGACCACGCCGACCGCGCGGGCGAGGGTGTCGAAGTCGAGGTCGCGCGCGTCGACGCCGTCGATGGTGACGCGGCCCCCGGTGACGTCGTAGAGCCGGGGCACCAGATAGCCCAGCGTGGACTTGCCGGCGCCGGTCGGGCCGACCACGGCCAGACTGCCGCCTGCGGGCACGGTGACGTCGATGCCGTGGAGGACGGGACGGGCCCCGTCGTCCTTGTCGTACCGGAAGTCGACTTGCTCGAAGCGGACCTCGCCCTTGACCTCGTCGAGGTGGACCGGCTCCGCGCGCTCGGTGATGTCGATCGGCAGGTCCAGATACTCGAAGATGCGCTGGAAGAGTGCGAGGGAGGTCTGGATCTGGACGCCGGTCGCCAGCAGGCTCACGGCCGGGCGGAACAGGCCCTGCTGGAGGGAGACGAAGGCGACGATGGTGCCGAGCGAGACCTGCGGGCCGCCGAACTGGAGGGCCAGCCCCGCGGTCCAGTAGATGACGGCGGGCATCGCGGCCATGACGATCGTGATCACGGCCATGCGCCAGCGGCCGGCCATGTTCGCCTTCACCTCGAGGTCGACCAGGCGCTCGGACTCCTCGGCGAAGGACGTGGTGAGCGAGTCGGAGCGGCCCATCGTGCGACCGAGCAGGATGCCGCTGACGGACAGCGACTCGGTGACCGTGGCGGCCATCGCGGCCATCTGCTTCTGGCGCTGGGTGGTGATCTTCTTGCGTTCGTTGCCGACGCGGCGGCTGATCCACACGAAGGCCGGCAGCAGGAGCAGTGAGACGACCGTCAGCCGCCAGTCGAGGGCGAGCATCGCGACGATCGTGGCGACCACGCTGGTGACGTTGGAGACGAGGGAGGTGGCGGTGGAGGTGACGGTGGCCTGCATGCCGCCGATGTCGTTGGCGATGCGGGACTGCACCTCGCCGGTGCGGGTGCGGGTGAAGAAGGCGAGCGACATGCGCTGCAGGCGGCCGTAGACGGCGGTGCGCAGGTCGTGCATGACGCGCTGCCCGACGGTGGTCGAGATCAGCGTCTGGAGCACGCCGAAGACGCTGGAGAGGACGGCACTGAGGATCATGCCGAGTGCGAGCAGGCTCAGCAGGCCGGTGCGGCCGTCGGGGATCGCGACGTCCAGGGTCTCCTTCAGGAGAAACGGTGTGGCCACCGAGACCAGCGAGGAGGCGCCGACCAGGAGGCCGACGATCGCGAGCCGCCCGCGGTAGGGGCGGAAGAGCTTCAGGATGCGGCGCACCTGCCGGGGCTGTTCCTTGGCGTCGGCAGGTGGGTTCCAGGAGGTTTCACGGTCGGGATGCATGGGCTCCTACGGAGGTGAACAGGCGTCGGCGCGGAGAGCTGCCGACGATGACTGACGGATCGTAGCTCATTGTTACCTATACTCACAATGAACGGCATCCTGATATTGTTCCCGCATGACCACCCCCGATCCCGACGGCCTGCTCGCCGAGCAGTTGCTGCGGCTCACCCGCCGGGTGCACCGCATCCAGAAGCGCCACCTGGAGCGACGCGACGTGGGCGTCACCCCGGCCCAGTCCCGCCTGCTGCGCACCCTCGCGCACTACGGCTCGCCCCCGCGCATGGCGGATCTCGCCGAGCGTCTGGAGGTGGTGCCGCGCGCGGTGACGACCCTGGTCGACGGGCTGGAGGCGGGCGGCAAGGTGCGGCGGGTGCCGGATCCGACGAACCGGCGGGTGACCCGGATCGAGCTGACGGACGAGGGCCGTGCGACCCTGCGCGAGCTGCGCGGCGCGCGCCGGTCGGCCGCCGAGGAGATCCTCGCTCCACTGACGGAGAAGGAGCGCCAGGTGCTCGGCGTGCTGCTGGACACACTGATCGACGGCGAGGCGGCCAACCGCTGCTGAACGGCCGCGGCCCCCGTTCGGCGAGGTTCGGAGCGGGGGCCGCGTGCGGTCGGGGAGGGTCAGCCGGCCTCGGGGCCGGGCTCCTTGACGGACGCCACCGGCACGGCGGCGGCCTCCCGCGACACCTCCTCCGCCGCGACCGTGATCTCGCCGTCGAGCGCCTTCTTCGCCCGTACGCTGTCCAGCGCGCCCTCCCAGCGGGACACCGCGAAGACGGCGACGCAGTTGCCGAGCAGGTTGGTCGTGACGCGCATCGAGTCCATGATCCGGTCGACGCCGAGCAGCAGGGCGACCGCTCCGGCGGGGATGACTCCGAGGGAACTCGCGGTCGCGGACAGCGCGAGGAAGGCCGATCCGGGAACGCCCGCCATGCCCTTGCTGGTCAGCATGAGCACGAGGACGACCGTGATCTGCCGGCCGAGGCCGAGGTCGACGCCCACGGCCTGCGCGATGAACAGGGTGCCGATCGAGAGGTAGGAGGTAGATCGAGGCGCCGTCGAGGTTGAAGGAGTAGCCCGTGGGCAGCACCAGGCCCACGGCGTCGTCCCGGCAGCCCGCCCGGCGCAGCTTCTGCATCATGCGCGGCATCACGGTCTCGCCGGAGGCGGTGCCGAGCGCGAGCAGCAGCTCCTCACGGGTGTAGCGCACGAACTTCCACAGGCTCAGCCCGCTGACCAGCCGCAGCGCGACGGCGAGCAGCACGAGGAACAGGGCCGCGACGGCGTAGCACCGGACGATCAGCTTGCCGTAGGTCTTGATGACGCCCAGGCCGTACTGCCCCACCAGGTGGACCATCGCCCCGAACACGGCCATCGGGCCAGCCGCACGACGAAGCCGACGACCGCGAACACGACCTCCTGCACCTGCTCGACCGCGGGCAGGATCTTCGGCACCTTGCTGTGGCCGAGGTGGAGCAGCGCGGCGCCCACCAGGCAGGCCGGCACGAGGACTTGGAGCAACGCGTTGTCGGCGAACGCGCCGACGAAGCTGTCGGGCAGCGCGTCGAGGACGAACTCGGTGGTGGACGGCAGCGATCCGCCCTGGGTCTTCTGGTCGAGCGCCGAGGCGTCGAGCTTGGCCGGATCGACGTGCATGCCGGAGCCCGGACCGACCACGTTGGCGGCGATGAGACCGATCAGCAGCGCGGCCGTGGAGGCGACCTCGAACCAGATCAGGGCGTTGAGCCCGATCCGCCCGAAGGCCTTCAGGTCACCGGCCCTGGCGATGCCGACGACGACCACGCAGAACACCAGCGGCGAGATCACCGCCTTGATCAGGCGTACGAAACCGTCGCCGAGCGGCTGGAAAGCCGTGGCCGAGTCCGGCCACAGCTTTCCGACGACGATGCCGAGCACGAGCGGGCAGGCGACCTGCGCGAAGAGGGAGGTTCGCAGTATGCGTGCGACGCGTCGCGGCAGAGACGGTACGGACTGCGGCACGGGCACTCCTGGAGGGGACGTCGACACACAGAAGCCGGAGGGTACTTCTGCGATCCGGAAGGCGGTTTCCGTGTCGATCACTCTGGAGGGACCGTTGATCGCGCCCGAGACACCCGCGTGACAGCCGTGTAGATCACACCGCGAGTGGCGCACGCCCTACCGCGGGCCTCAGCAGCGGCTGCGGTCGTCCGTCAGCACCCCTTGAACGCTCGTCAGCGAACGGTCGTAGCAGCCGTCCGAGCCGTAGCGGCGATAGCGCTCGCTCGATGTGCCGACCGCGTGCCGCTGGTCGCGCGGGACGTTGATCGTGTACGCGGCGTCGCCGCTGTAGGTGTCGTCGAACCGCGACCACGCGGTGCGCCGGCCCCCCTGCCGCTCCACGACCGTCGCCCGGTCGCCGAGGGTCAGCACGGTGCGCAGCCGGTCGTCCGCGCCGAGGGTCGTGGCGCCGTTCATCGTGTACGTCCGGTGCGTGTGCGTCGTCCGGGCGGGCCCCTGACCCCGGACACCGACCGTCTCGTCGTCCGTCCAGGTCGCGTCCAGCCCGTCCGTGTTCTCGCCGTCGGTCCAGCGGTGGGCGGAGGTGTTCGCGAGCGTGCGGGTGACGGTGGTGGTCACGCGGCCGTGCGAGGTGTTCAGGTATCCGGAGACGGTGAGGCGATGGCCCGCCGCGGTGTCGACGCTGTTCTCCGAACCGGGCGTGTAGGTCGAGGAGTTGGCGAGATCGGTCGCCTTGTCCTCCGTGAGCGCGCCGGTGACGTGCGCGCGACGGGCGTCCTGCCAGACGAGGACGTTCACGGGGGCGCTCCAGCCGGACTGCCCCGCGGGCACGCCCACGACGGAGACCTCGACGCGGTGCGGGCGTCCGTCGTTCAGGAGCCCGGCGAAGGGCGTGAGGTCGTACTCGACAGGCCTGACGTCGAAGGCCCGCAGGCCCGGGACGACGTACCAGAGAAAGGGATTGGACCAGCCGCCGGTCCACACGTTCGGGAACGGCGCGGCGATTCCGGCAAGTTGGCCGTCGACCTTGATCTGCACCTCGCGGTAGGGCCCGTGGTCGGCCTTGCAGGAGTACGACGCCGGGTCGGCCACGGTGAGGTACCAGAACTCCTCGCAGCCGCCGCCGGATCCGGTGGCGTACACCTCGGCGACGATGCGCTCGCTGTTGCGCGGGGTGGTGAGGGTCGTGCCGTCGGGCGTGTCGGCGAGGGTGAGGACGCGGTCGGGGGCCGGGGCCTCGGGCCTGCCCGCGTAGAAGGTGAGCGTCACCCTGACGTCGATGACGCCGGTGTAGGTGTCGTCCACGACGTTCCCGATGAGCATCTCGACGTCCTGCGGGCCGCGGAAGGTGTCGCTGTAACGGGTGACGTCCTTCTCCACATGCCACTCGATGCCGTCCGGTGACGGCTCGGGCGTCGAGGTGCGCAGGATCTCCACGCCGCCGACGTGCAGATAGCCGAGGCGGTCGTACTGACGGCCCTTCACCTTGCCGTCCAGGCGCAGGACGACCTTGCTCCAGCGGTCGCCGCAGCCGCGGGGCGGTGTGTACGCGCCCCGGTACGGGGTGAAGTCACGGAACTGGGCCTCGGCGAGGGTGACCTGGCAGGACCGGCCCTGCGGCCGGGCGACGGACGGGGCAGCCGTCACCGGGTCGTGCCAGTCGGTACCGAACTCGGCCGGAACGTCGGCGGCCCGGACGGCCGCTCGGGTCCCCGCCTGAGCGGCCGTGGCACCGGTGCCGAAGAGCGTGCCCGCGAGGAGGGCCGCCCCGGCGAGCATGGACATGACTATCCGTCTTCTCATGGCCGGTGTTCTACGGGCAGACGGGTCCGCCCCGCAATGAGGCCTCGGGCGGTTCGGCCAGTCCCGGCCGGGGAGCACGCCTCAGGCGTGCAGTTCCTCGCGGTCGCCCATGACCACCACCGGGTGAAGAGCGGGGTCGAGCGTGTGCAGCAGGTACCTCATGACCTCCTTGGAGAGGCTGACGCAGGCCGAGGTGCCGCTGCCGTGGTCGAGGTGCAGCCAGATGCCACCGCCTCTGCCCTCGCCCTCGGGACGGGTGGGGTCGTGCGGCGGGGTCCCCCTGAGCCGGTTGTAGTCGATGGCGATGACGTAGTCGAAGTCGTGCTGGTGCGCCTCGTCCCACTCGGCCGGAGGCGCATAGGCTCCCGCGTCCTGGTCGTAGGGCAGCCTGGTCCCCGGGTCGGCGAGCACACCGCCCGCGTCGGAGAGCGTGAACACGCCCACCGGGCTGCGCTCGTCACCCATCCGGTGATGGAGCGTCCAGCCGTTGCGGCCGTTGTGAGCGGGCCAGCCGCCCGCCGGACGCCAGCCGGCGCCCTGCCGGGTGTACAGCACCACTGTGGAGTCGGCCGAGCCGCTGCCCTCGCCGTACACGGCGACGACCTGGCGCGAGACGGCGGGAATCCGCCGGTACAGACGCTCGCCGACACCCGGGATCCCGGTCGTGCCGCCTCCGGGAGCGCCCTGCCCGGTGGAGCTGTGTGTGCTCTGGTCGCGGCGGCCCTGAGCCCCTTCGGCGCGGGTCTCTCCTGGCACGGCGCCGCCGCACGCGGAGAGGGTCGCAAGGAAGGTCCCGCAGGCCGCCACCGCGGCCGTCACACGCCACACGCCGCTGATTTGCACGCGACCATGGTGGCATCGCGTACCGGCCGAATGTGCCGCCTTCCGGACACCCACCGAGCCGGACCACGGGCCTGCGCGAGGCACGCCCCACCGGGCCGTGGCACGTGGCCGGAACCCGGCGGACCGCGCAGGCCGCTGGGAAAACCGTTTGAAATTCACCACTCTGCGACGCGACTCTGTCACGGCTTGTCGCCGCCCCCATCACCCCTGACACGAGCCAATGGGAAGTCATGCAGATCCAAGACCTTCCGTATCCCGACCCCGGCGTACCTGATGCACGCTCGGGTCCTCACTTCCTGTGGTGGCTCTGGCGCAACCAGCTGGGCGGCCAGCTCAAAGCACTCGCCTGGGGCCTGCTGCACTTCGTCTCCGTCTCCGCCCTGCCCTTCTGCGTGGGTCTCGCCGTCCAGGCGGTCATCGACCGTTCCGGCACCCGGCTCGCCCTGACGGGTGGTCTGATGGCGCTGTGCGGTACGGGCATCGCCGTCGGCGACACCTTCCTGCACCGGGCCGCCGTCACCAACTGGATCACCGCGGCCGCCCGGATCCAGCAGTTGCTGGCGCGAAAGGCGGCCCGGCTGGGCTCCGGGCTGACCCGGCGGGTCGCGGCCGGCGAGGTGGTGGCCGTCTCCACCGGCGACGTGGAGAAGGTCGGCTGGTTCGTCGAGGCCGTCTCCCGCTTCACGGCCGCCGCGCTGACGGTCGTCGTGGTCTGCGTGGGCCTGGTCGTCTACCAGCCGGCCCTCGGTGTGGTCGTCGCCGTGGGTCTGCCGGTCGTCGCGCTCGCCGTGCTGCCGCTGCTGCCCCGGGCCACGCGTCGCGCCGACATCCAGCGCGAGAAGGCGGGCCGGGCCACCGAGCTGGCCTCCGACACGGTCGCCGGGCTGCGGGTGCTGCGCGGGATCGGCGGTGAGGAGCTGTTCCTCGACCGCTACCGCCGCGCCTCGCAGGAGGTACGGCACGCGGCCGTGCGCAGCGCCCGGATGTGGTCGCTGATCTCCGCGATCCAGGTACTGCTGCCCGGACTGCTGCTGATCGCGGTTGTCTGGCACGGCATCCACCTGGCCCGCCAGGGCCGGATCACGGTCGGCGAACTCGTCACCGTGTACAGCGCGGTCATGGTCCTCAACTACCCGCTGCGGCACTTCGAGGAGATCGCCATGGCGTACTCCTTCTCCCGGCCCTCGGCCAAGCGGGCCGCGCGCGTGCTGTCGCTGGAGCGGTCCACGGACGCCGACGGATCCCGCGCGGCCGAGGTGCCCGGGGGCGACCTGTACGACCCGGCCACCGGTCTGCTCGCGCCCGCCGGCCGGCTCACCGCGGTGGTGTGCGGTGACCCGGACGCGGCCGGCCGGCTCGCGGAGCGGCTCGGCGGCCACCCCGCCGAGCCGGGCCCCGCGGTGCTGCTCGGCGGGGTGCCGCTCGACGACCTCCCGCTCGACAGCGCCCGCACCGCCGTCCTCGTCCAGGACAAGGACCCGGTGCTGCTGTCCGGCTCGCTGCGCGAACTGCTCGACGTTCCCTCCTCCGGTGCCGTGCGCGCCGAGGACGCGCTGACGGCCGCGCAGTGCGAGGACGTCCTGGACGCACTCGTACAGGGATCACTGGACACCGCCGACCCGATGGACGCCCGCATCACCGAGCGCGGCCGTTCCCTGTCGGGCGGCCAGCGCCAGCGGCTCGCGCTGGCCCGGTCCCTGGTGACCGACCCCGAGGTGCTGGTGCTGGACGAGCCGACCTCCGCGGTCGACTCGCACACCGAGGCCCGGATCGCGGACGGGCTGCGCCGGCTGCGCTCGGGCCGGACGACGGTCGTGTTCACCTCCTCGCCGCTGCTGCTGGACCGCGCGGACCGGATCGCTCTCGTCCACGCGGGCGAGGTCGCGGCGGTGGGCGTGCACCGCGAACTGGTCGACACCGAACCGCGGTACCGGGCCGTGGTGACCAGGGAGACCGACGAGGAACTGGCCACGGTCGACGCAGACGCGGATCTGGCCGAGGAGGGCGCCCTCCTGGGCGCCTTCGACCGACTGGAAGAGATCGAGGAGAGCGCATGATCGGCGTTGCGCCACCGGCGTACGACCCGGCGGCCCCGACGACCGCCACCACCCTGCCCGTCGGCGCGGCCTCGACCGTGCGCGCCTACGTGACCGAGCTGTTCCGTCGGCACCGCCGGGCCTTCCTGCTGCTCATCGCCGTCAACACGGTGGCCGTGGTGGCCTCCATGGTGGGCCCGTACCTGCTCGGCGGCCTCGTCGAGCGGGTGTCGGACGGGGCGCGGGAACTTCATCTGGGCCTGACCGTGGGACTGTTCGTGCTCGCGCTTCTCGTGCAGGCCCTCTTCGTCCGGCAGGTGCGGCTGCGGGGTGCGATGCTCGGCGAGCGGATGCTGGCCGACCTGCGCGAGGACTTCCTCGTCCGCTCGGTGGGGCTGCCGCCGGGCGTGCTGGAGCGGGCGGGCACCGGCGACCTCCTCTCCCGCATCACCACTGACATCGACCGCCTCGCCAACGCCATGCGGGAGGCCGTGCCGCAGCTGGCGATCGGTGTCGTCTGGGCCCTGCTGCTGCTCGGCGGGCTCATCGTGACGGCCCCGCCGCTGGCGGCCGCGGTGCTGCTCGCGGTACCGGTGCTGGTGGCGGGGTGCCGCTGGTACTTCAAACGGGCGCCCTCCGGCTACCGCTCCGAGGCCGCCGGGTACGCCGCCGTCGCCGCGGCGCTGGCCGAGACCGTGGACGCGGGCCACACCGTCGAGGCGCACCGCCTGGGCGCCCGGCGCATCTCCCTGTCGGAGACGCGGATCAAGGAGTGGACCGCCTGGGAGCGCTACACCCTGTGGCTGCGGTCCGTGCTCTTCCCGGTCATCAACGCCGTCCACGTCCTCGTGCTCGGCTCGGTCCTCATGGCCGGCGGCGTGTTCGTGCTGCAGGGCTGGATCGGGGTGGGCCAGCTGACCACGGGTGCGCTCATCGCGCAGATGCTCGTCGACCCGGTGAACCTGATCCTGCGCTGGTACGACGAGGTGCAGGTCGCCCAGGTGTCGCTGGCCCGTCTGGTCGGCGTCCGGGACATCGAGCCGGACGCCGGGGACGCCGCGCTGGCCCCCGGTGGCCGGGACGTGCACGCCGACCGGGTGCACTTCGGCTACCGCGAGGGCGTCGATGTGCTGCGCAAGGTCTCCCTGAAGGTCGCCCCGGGCACCCGCCTGGCCCTCGTCGGCCCCTCCGGCGCGGGCAAGTCCACCCTGGGCAGGCTGCTCGCCGGCATCTACGCGCCGCGGGACGGCCGCATCACCCTCGGTGGCGCGGAACTCTCCCGGATGCCGGCCGAACGCGTCCGCTCGCACGTCGCCCTCGTCAACCAGGAGCACCACGTGTTCGTCGGTTCCCTGCGCGACAACCTCCTGCTGGCCCGCACCGGCGCCA
The DNA here is from genome assembly GCF_040630895.1 of Streptomyces sp. NPDC005728. Classification (NCBI taxonomy): domain Bacteria; kingdom Bacillati; phylum Actinomycetota; class Actinomycetes; order Kitasatosporales; family Streptomycetaceae; genus Streptomyces; species Streptomyces sp. NPDC005728. The sequence continues at coordinate 33,610 of NZ_JBEXYL010000062.1, read as the reverse complement.
CCGACGCCGAGCTGTGGGCGGCCCTGGGCGCGGTCGACGCGGACGGCTGGGCGCGGGCGCTGGACGACGGCCTGGACACCGAGGTCGGCTCCGGCGGGCTGGCGCTCACCCCGGCGCAGGCCCAGCAGATCGCGCTGGCCCGGCTGGTGCTGGCCGACCCGCACACCCTGGTCCTGGACGAGGCGACCTCGCTGCTCGACCCGCGCGCGGCCCGCCACCTGGAACGCTCCCTGGCCCGCGTCCTCGACGGCCGCACCGTGGTCGCCATCGCCCACCGCCTGCACACCGCTCACGACGCCGATGTGATCGCCGTCGTGGAGAGCGGCCGCATCAGTGAGCTGGGCAGCCACGAGGAGCTGGTCGCAGCGGACGGGGCGTACGCAGCGCTGTGGCGCTCGTGGCACGGGTGAGCTGCCGCGGCGGACCGAACGTCGGCAGCACTGCGGCGCTCGCCGCACGGGTGAGCCGCCACGACGGACGAGGCGCACACGACACTGGTCCATGCATGGCACAGGTGAGCAGCCGCGACGGACCGAACGCACGCAGCACTGCGGCGCTCGCGGCACCGGTGGGCTGCCGCGGAGAGCGCGACGGGCAGGCGAAGATTGCCAGGGGCGCGGGGGCGAGCCCGCGCAGGTGTACGCGGGCGGGGCCTGGCCGGGGTACGGCGGCGGGGCCTGGCCGGGGGGCGCAGCCCCAGGCCATGGCCCGTGCCGTTGCGCGGTGCCGAACAGGGGTGGAAGGCTGGATAGCGGCACCGGCTCGGGGAACGGCCGGGGACCCGTCGGTTCCCGCCACGTGAATCCCGTGCCGAGCGTGCCGACGGCACGCTGCCCCCCACGAGGGCACGAGGCCGTCCTCATCACCTGGAGGTACCCGTGGACAGCGCCGACGGATGGGGGGACGACGTCTACCAGCCCGACGCCTCGGAGATCCGGGAGGACTCGGGCCTGCTCGACGTCGAGGACACTTTGGACTTCGACGGCGTCGAGGACCCGCTGGACCGCGGCTGGTCCCCTCCCGAGCGGCCGTGGGCGGTGGAGCACACCGGCGTGACGGCGAACGAACGCCTGACCGGGGAAACACTGGACCAGCGGCTCGCCGAGGAGTTGCCCGATGCCGGGGCGCCCGACGGTGACGGCATCGGGGACTGCGACGGCACCGACGGCGAACTCCTCGACAACGAGGTCGGCGCGCTGCGCTCCGGCCGTCTGGTCGCCCCCGACGAAGGCGCCCACGAGGACGAGGAGAGCGCGCTCGTCGCCACCGACGTCGGCATCGACGGAGCCGCCGCCTCCGCCGAGGAGGCAGCGATGCACATCGTCGACGAGGACTCCCTCTCCGGCTGACCCGGACGCCCCCTGCCCGACCGCCCCACGCGAGGAGCCGCCATGCAGCAGGACAAGCACCCCGAGTACCGCCAGGTGGTCTTCCGGGACCGCTCCGCCGGTTACGCCTTCCTCACCCGGTCCACCGCGCGCAGCGAGCAGACCATCGAATGGGACGACGGCGAGACCTACCCGGTGGTCGACGTGGAGATCTCCTCCGAGAGTCACCCCTTCTACACGGGCAAGGCCCGCACGGTGGACACCGAGGGCCGCGTCGCCCGGTTCGAGCGCCGGTACGGCGGGACGGAGCCGGACGAGGCGAACTGACGGGGCCGGGTGGATCAGATCACGTTGAGGGCCGCGGCGCAGCCCACTCCCCCGAGCAGCATGAACACGGGCATCAGCACCTTCAGCTCGACCCAGCTGCCCGCCCGGAACCGCATCGCCTTCGGCGGCCCGAGCGGGTACCAGCGCTTGCGGCCCACCGGGATCGGCCACAGGATCGGGCAGCCGGACACCGTCAGCGCGTCCCCGATGTCGTGCACCAGCGCACCCAGCACGATCGGCAGCCCCAGCCACAGGTACTCCTGCCCCGGCGCGGTGAACAGCCAGTCGGAGCCGTTGCCCGGCTTGTCCAGGACCCCCGCGAGGATCCAGGCGCTCGTCGCCGCGAGCAGCCAGACCAGGACATCGCTGCTGGAGCCGCGGGCCGCCCGCCACAGCAGACCCTCGATCGCCAGCACCATGTGCACGAAGAGGATCGCCAGCACTGCCCACCGGCCCCCGGCGATCGCCAGCGCGGAGCTGCCCGCCCCGATGAGGACCGCCCACAGCCAGGTGTGCGTGAGTGTGCGATGGCCGCCCGTGCGACGTGCGTCGCCCTTCTTCCTGGTCGCCTTGTAGACGCCGTAGGACAGCTTGTCCACGATCTCGCAGATCCACCGCGAGATCGGCCCGAAGGCCCGCGAGATGGTGGCCGCCTTGTGGTCGAGGTCCGGGGCGAGCGCGGCGCCGGCGCAGATCAGCGCGCCGACGAGCAGGACCGGCCAGGGCATCGGGTGCCCGGCCGCGGCGGCGGCCGCTCCGACGCCGAGCCAGGCCGCGGCCCCCGACAGTGAGTGTGCTGGTCCCATCATGGCCGGTTTCCGCCCCATTCCTCGTGTGCCGCTGTCCAGTTGCCGCGGTGCGCTGACGCGCCGTCGGCGACACAGCGTAGCGGCCATGATCTTCGTACCGGCAGCCGATTCCCCCCTCGGGGACAAGGCCAGGCAAGATGGGTGCGTGACCCTCATCGATCAGCTGCCGCCGACCGCCGACCCCGACGCCCTGTACGAAGCCTTCGAGTCGTGGGCGCAGGAGCGCGGCCTCACCCTCTACCCGCACCAGGAGGAGGCGCTGATCGAGGCGGTCTCCGGGGCGAACGTGATCGTCTCGACGCCCACCGGTTCCGGCAAGAGCATGATCGCCGCGGGTGCGCACTTCGCCGCGCTGGCCCGGGACGAGGTCACCTTCTACACGGCCCCGATCAAGGCGCTGGTGTCGGAGAAGTTCTTCGAACTGTGCAAGCTCTTCGGTACCGAGAACGTCGGCATGCTCACCGGCGACGCGTCCGTGAACGCCGACGCACCCGTGATCTGCTGCACCGCCGAGGTGCTGGCGTCGATCGCGCTGCGCGACGGCAAGAACGCGGACGTCGGCCAGGTCGTCATGGACGAGTTCCATTTCTACGCGGAGGGTGATCGCGGCTGGGCCTGGCAGATCCCGCTGCTGGAACTCCCGCAGGCGCAGTTCATCCTGATGTCGGCCACTTTGGGTGACGTGTCCTTCTTCGAGAAGGACCTCACCCGCCGCACCGGCCGCCCCACCTCGGTGGTCCGCTCGGCCACCCGCCCGGTGCCCCTCTCCTACGAGTACCAGCTCACCCCGCTCACCGAGACCCTCACCGACCTGCTGGAGAGCAAGCAGGCCCCGGTGTACATCGTGCACTTCACGCAGGCGCAGGCCGTGGAACGGGCGCAGGCGCTGATGAGCATCAACATGTGCTCGCGCGAGGAGAAGGACCAGATCGCCGAGCTGATCGGCAACTTCCGCTTCACCACCAAGTTCGGTCGCAACCTCTCCCGTTACGTCCGCCATGGCATCGGTGTCCACCACGCCGGCATGCTGCCCAAGTACCGGCGTCTGGTGGAGAAGCTCGCCCAGGCCGGCCTGCTGAAGGTCATCTGCGGCACGGACACCCTCGGCGTCGGCGTCAACGTGCCCATCCGGACGGTGCTGTTCACCGCGCTGACCAAGTACGACGGCAGCCGGGTGCGCACGCTGCGCGCCCGCGAGTTCCACCAGATCGCGGGCCGGGCCGGCCGGGCCGGCTTCGACACGGCGGGACTCGTCGTGGCGCAGGCTCCCGAGCACGTCATCGAGAACGAGAAGGCCCTCGCGAAGGCGGGCGACGACCCGAAGAAGCGCCGCAAGGTGGTGCGCAAGAAGGCACCGGAGGGCTTCGTCGGCTGGACGGAGAACACTTTCGAGAAGCTGATCGCGTCCGAACCCGAGCCGCTCACCTCGCGGTTCCGGGTGACGCACACGATGCTGCTCTCCGTGATCGCGCGCCCCGGCAACGCCTTCGAGGCGATGCGCCACCTTCTGGAGGACAACCACGAGCCGCGCAGGCAGCAGCTGCGGCACATCCGGCGGGCGATCGCGATCTACCGCTCGCTGCTGGACGGCGGGATCGTGGAGAAGCTCGACAAGCCGGATGCCGAGGGCCGCATCGTCCGACTGACGGTCGATCTCCAGCAGGACTTCGCCCTCAACCAGCCGCTGTCCACGTTCGCGCTCGCCTCGTTCGAACTGCTCGACCCCGAATCTCCCTCCTACGCCCTCGACATGGTGTCCGTGGTCGAGTCCACTCTGGACGACCCGCGGCAGATCCTCGCCGCCCAGCAGAACAAGGTGCGCGGCGAGGCCGTGGCGGCGATGAAGGCCGACGGTGTCGAGTACGAGGAGCGCATGGAGCGCCTCCAGGACATCTCCTACCCGAAGCCGCTGGAGGAACTGCTCTTCCACGCGTACAACACCTACCGCAAGAGCCACCCGTGGGTCGGCGACCACCCGCTGTCGCCCAAGTCCGTCATCCGGGACATGTACGAACGGGCGATGTCCTTCACGGAGCTGGTGTCCTTCTACGAGCTGGCCCGTACCGAGGGCATCGTGCTGCGCTACCTCGCCAGCGCCTACAAGACCCTCGACCACACCATCCCGGACGACCTGAAGTCCGAGGATCTCCAGGACCTGATCGAGTGGCTCGGCGAGATGGTGCGCCAGGTGGACTCCAGCCTGCTGGACGAGTGGGAGCAGCTGGCCAACCCGGAGGAGATGACCGCCGAGGAGGCTCAGGAGAAGGCGGACGAGGTCAAGCCGATCACCACCAACGCGCGCGCCTTCCGGGTCCTGGTCCGCAACGCCCTGTTCCGCCGTGTGGAACTGGCCGCTCTCGACCAGGTCGAGGAGTTGGGCGAGATGGACGCCGAGTCCGGCTGGGACGCCGACGCGTGGGGCGAGGCGATGGACAAGTACTGGGACGAGTACGACGACCTCGGCACCGGCCCCGACGCCCGTGGCCCCAAGCTGCTGGTCATCAAGGAGGAGCCGGAGAGCGGCCTCTGGCGCGTCCGCCAGATCTTCGACGACCCGAACAGCGACCACGACTGGGGCATCAGCGCGGAGATCGATCTGGCAGCCTCCGACGCCGAGGGCCAGGCGGTCGTACGTGTCACCGAAGTCGGCCAGCTGTGAGCACAGGAGATTCCCACCGATGACGAACCCGGCCGAGAGACTGGTCGACCTGCTCGACCTGGAGCAGATCGAGGTCAACATCTTCCGTGGTCGAAGCCCGCAGGAGTCCCTGCAGCGAGTCTTCGGCGGCCAGGTGGCGGGCCAGGCACTGGTCGCCGCCGGGCGCACCACGGACGGCGATCGCCCCGTGCACTCGCTGCACGCGTACTTCCTGCGCCCGGGCCGGCCGGGCGTGCCGATCGTGTACCAGGTGGAGCGGGTCCGCGACGGGCGCTCCTTCACGACGCGCCGGGTCACGGCCGTGCAGCAGGGCCGCACGATCTTCAATCTGACCGCCTCCTTTCACCAGCCTGAGGAAGGACCGTTCGAGCACCAGCTGCCGCCGGCCCGTGAGGTGCCGGACCCGGAGTCACTGCCGACGGTGACCGAGGAGATCCGCAAGCATCTGGGCGCGCTGCCGGAGCAGTTGGAGCGGATGGCGCGCCGCCAGCCCTTCGACATCCGTTACGTCGACCGGCTGCGCTGGCACGCCGAGGAGATCGAGGGGGCCGAGCCGCGCAGCGCCGTGTGGATGCGCGCGGTCGGGCCGATGGGTGACGACCCGCTGGTGCACACGTGCGCACTGACCTACGCCAGTGACATGACCCTCCTGGACGCGGTCCGCATCCCGGTCGAACCCCTGTGGGGTCCGCGGAACTTCGACCTGGCCTCACTGGACCACGCCATGTGGTTCCACCGGCCGTTCCGCGCGGACGAGTGGTTCCTGTACGACCAAGAGTCCCCGATCGCCAACGGCGGGCGCGGTCTGGCCCGTGGGCGTATCTACGACCTGCAGGGGCGGCTGCTCGTCTCGGTCGTCCAGGAAGGTTTGTTCCGGGCCCTGTAGCAGGGCGGCGTTCAGGCCCCCTCGGCCCGGGGGTTTCTGCGGCGCAGCCAGGCCCGCAGTCCGCGGTTCGGCCGCGATGTCCGCGGCCCGGGCTCGTGGTCCCGGGGCGGGGTCGGCGAGGTCGGCGCCGCCTTGGGCACGGTGTGCCTTACGGCCGGCCCGTCCTCGCGCCAGGTGTGCCGTGCAGCCAGGTCCTCCTCGCGCCCGGTGTGCCCTGCGGCGGTGCGCGCCGCAGGACGGCTGTGCCGTTCGGGCGCTTGTCCTGCGGGACCGGCGTGCCGTGCGGCCGGACGCGGAGCCGGTGCGTGGGCGCGCACCTGCTCCACCGCGTGGGCCAGGTCGCTGCGCAACCAGCTGATCTCGTCCGGGTCCTGCGCCGTCATGAGTTGCTCGGCAAGGTGCGCGAAGGGTGACCCGGGTGCTCCGTGATCGGGCAGAGCGGCCCGGAAGCGGTTCAGCTGGGCACGCTCATAAGGGTCCCTGACGACGTCCGCGATCTCGATGGGCGGGAGGAGTGCGGCCACGGCCCCGGCCCGCGCCCACGGGGCCTCGGCCTGCCTCAGCAGGAATCCGAGGTGCCGCCCCCGCCAGTTGCGGGCCCGCAGGTCCACCCCGGCCTCCAGCTGGCCCCTCAGGCTCTCCGGCGTACGCCCCTTGAGCAGGGGTGCGTTCTTGTCGTCGGCCGCGAACTGCTGTAGGTCTTCGGCCAGATAGAGCCAGACCACGGCTCGGTAGCGATTGAGATAGAACCGCACCGGCACCAGCAGACCCAGGCGGGCGAGCCGGGTGAACCTGCCCGCGGGGATCTCCATGAGCGCGGCGCCCTCCGCCGTGCCCACGACCCGCACGCGCTCGCCGAGGGTTCCGGGAAAGCCGGGCTGGGCGCGCAGCCGGTCGATCTCGGCCCACTCGACCCGGCGTCCCCCGCCGCCCTCGTCGGGCACGGTGCGGATGCGGCCGAGCTGGACGGCGAGGGCGAACTCGCCTCGCTTGAGTCCGAGTTCACGCGCTGCACGGCTCGGTGCGCAGGTGATGGGGCGGGTTGGGACGAAGGCGCTTCCCGACATGGTCGTACTCCCCCGTGGAGCGGGTGGCTCACGCCCTGTGCGTTCGCCGTGCACACACCGTAGCCGCCGGGACGCAACGCGTGGCGAGCCTGTGGACAACTCTGCAAGGCGAGGCGATTACGCAGGTCAGAGGTCAGATATCGGTGCACGCTCGGGTTGCCGGGCATCCACGCCGAGGTGTTCGCCGACACGGTTGACGAGCAGGGTCATCTCGTAGGCGATCTGACCGATGTCGGATTCCGCACCGCTGAGCACGCACAGACAGCTGCCGGTACCGGCGGCGGTCACGAACAGGACGGCGTCGTCGTACTCGATCATCGTCTGGCGCACGCCGCCCGCCCCGAAGTGACGGCCGGACCCCTTGGCCAGACTGTGCAGCCCCGACGCGACCGCCGCAAGATGCTCGGCGTCCTCGCGGCGAAGGCCTGTGCTCGCCCCCGTGACCAGCCCGTCGTTGGACAGGACCAGTGCGTGCCGCACGTGGTCCACCCGCTCGGTCAGATCGTCCAGGAGCCATCCGAGTCCCTGGTTCTGCGCCATGTTCCGTCTCCCCGTGTGACGCCTCCCCCTGGCTGGAGGATCTGTCCGCCAGCCTTCCCCACGACCGGCGTCCGGGCAAGCAGGATGGACGTATGGCACAGAAGATGACCGATGAGGAATGGCGGGCGTTCGTCTCGTACGGCACCCGAACCGGCAAGCTGTCCACCGTCAGCGCCGATGGGAGCCCGCATGTGGCCCCCATCTGGTTCGTGCTGGACGGGGACGAGCTGGTCTTCAACACCGGCAAGGAAACCGTGAAAGGGCGCAATCTCGCCCGTGACGGACGGATCGCCCTCTGCGTGGACGACGATCGGCCCCCCTTCCACTTCGTGGTGCTGAACGGGCGCGCCCGGCTGTCGGAGAACCTGGACGAGGTGCGCCAGTGGGCCACCCGGGTCGCGGCTCGGTACATGGGAGAGGAGCGCGCGGAGGAGTTCGGTGCCCGCAACGGCGTCCCGGGCGAACTGCTGGTCCGGGTCACCGTCGACAAGGTGGTGGCCTTGAAGGATGTCGCCGGCTGAGACTCAGCCCACCGAGTCCAGCAGCCGGGCGGTGTGCATCCGCCCGGCGTACTCGACGAGGCGGATCAGCACCTCCTTGCCGGAGTCCCGGTCGCGCGCATCGCACAGCACCACGGGTGTCCCTCGGTCCAGATCGAGGGCCCGGCAGACGTCGTGGGCGCCGTAGCTGCGTGCTCCGGAGAAGCAGTTGACGGCCACCACGAACGGGATGCGCCGGTGCTCGAAGTAGTCGACCGCCGGGAAGCAGTCCTCCAGCCGGCGGGTGTCGGCGAGGACCACTGCGCCGAGGGCTCCCTGCGAGAGTTCGTCCCACAGGAACCAGAACCGGTCCTGCCCGGGTGTACCGAAGAGGTACAGGGAGAGCCCGGAGCGAATGGTGATGCGCCCGAAGTCCATGGCGACGGTCGTGGTGACCTTCTGGTCCACGCCGTCGGTGTCGTCCACCAACTGGCCGGCTTCGCTCAGCAGTTCCTCCGTGCGCAGCGGGCGGATCTCGCTGACGGCCCCGACGAGGGTCGTCTTGCCGACGCCGAAGCCGCCGGCGACCAGTATCTTCAGCGCCAGGGCGGACATGTCGCCGGCGGCGTCGGAGTGCTCGGAGACCATGATCACTTCTCTCAACAGGGCCGGCTGCGGGCGGGGTCGAGGTGCTCGGGACAGGAAGTCAGCATCATGACAACTCCGGCATCCCTCCGGGGGATCGGACCGGAATACGCCTGATGTGACCGTTTCATGCCCGGTCGGTTCCGGATCGCGCATGGAACGGGATGCGGCGAGGCGCCCGTCGGATTGTGAATGTTCATCTACAGCGCCCGCAGCCCTTCGATGACCTCGCGCAGGATGCGCTCGTCCGGCAGGTGGGCCGGGGGGATCGGGCGGCTGACGGTGACGCAGCCCAGCTCCAGGAGGTCGCCGAGGAGCACGCGGACCACACCCACCGGGAGGTCCGCGTCGGCCGCGAGTTCAGCGACGGACTGTGTCTCGGTGCGACACAGGTCGACCAGGGCACGGTGTTCGGGGCCGAGCGCGGTGTCGTCGTCCGCCGCCGGTGCGGCGGGGTCGAGGGTGACAAGAGCGATCAGATCGAAGCGCACTCCGGTGGGGCCGGGCTGGGTGCGTCCGCCGGTCATGGCGTAGGGGCGGACCAGGGGTCCGGCTTCGCCGTCGTACCACTGGCTGCCCGGCTCGCGCGGGCCGCCGGTCGGGTTCTCGGTCATCGGTGCCGCCCTTCCGGCTCATCCGGCGGCGGGCGGCTGGGCGGCGACGCGGGGCGCCGTGAAGAGGTGCTCGCCCACGCGCTTGACCAGGCGTGCCATCTCGTACGCGACCAGGCCGATGTCGGCGGTGACGGCGGTGAGCACGGCCAGGCAGGAACCCTCTCCGGCGGCGGCCACGAAGAGGAAGGCGTCATCCATCTCCACCATGGTCTGGCGGACGCCGCCCGCTCCGAAGTGTCGTCCTGCGCCCTTGGCCAGGCTGTTGAAGCCGGAGGCCACAGCGGCGAGATGCTCCGCGTCCTCCCGTGGGAGGCCGGTGGAGGCGCCGACGGCCAGGCCGTCGTTGGACAGCACGACGGCGTGTCGTACCTCGCCCACGCGCATCACCAGATCGTCCAGCAGCCAGTCGAGTTCGCCGGTTCGCTGGGCGTCCCTCATGTTCGGGTCCTGGATCATGCCGGGTCTCCTTCAGTGGTGTCACTGCCCGATGCGGGTTCCGGTGCGGCGGCGCGGCCGGGTTGCCTGCCGCCGCCGCGGGCCCAGCCGTCGCGGTAGGCCGCCATGCGGTCCCGTACGAGTTCGGGGGTGCGCCGGTCGTCGCCGCGTGGGGCGGATGCCGGGCCCGGCTCTTCGGGGCGCTGATGGCGGAGTTGGGGGGCGAGGCTCGCCTGGCGCACGCGGCGCGGGAGGTCGTCGGAGGGTTCGGAGTCGTCGGGCGGGCGGTGCAGCCTCAAGGCGGTGACTCCGGGGGGCGGGGGTTCGTGTGCGGGGGTCGGCGGCACCGGGGCGGTGACGGTGAGGGCGGGCCGACCGGTGTGTGCGGTGACCGCGCTGGGGGGCGGGGGCGTGTCGGGCACGCGCGCGTACTCGCGCGGCTGCTCCGGCCGTGCTTCCACTTCCGCGCGGGCGGGGCGTTCCGCGGAACCCGTGTGCAACAGGGCGGTGGGCACCAGGACGACCGCTGTGGTGCCTCCGTAAGGGGAGGTGCGCAGGTGCACCTTGATGCCGTGCCGGGAGGCGAGCCTGCTGACCACGAAGAGTCCTAGCCGGTCACTGTCGAACAGATCGAGGGCCTCGGACTGCTCGATCCGCCGGTTGGCCTCCGCGAGGGTGTCGGCACCCATGCCGAGGCCCCGGTCCTCGACTTCGAGGGCGTAGCCGTTGCCGACGGGTTCACCGGTGACGCGGACGCGCGTGTGGGGCGGCGAGAACTGAGCCGCGTTCTCGACGAGTTCAGCGAGCAGGTGGGTGAGGTCGGCCACCGCCGCGCCGACGACGAACGCCTCCGGGAGTTGGCGTACCTCCACGCGCGCGTAGTCCTCGACTTCGGAGACAGCCGCGCGTACGACGTTCGTGAGGGACACCGGCATGCGCCAGGCCCGGCCGGGTGCGGCGCCGGAGAGAATGATCAGGCTCTCGGCGTGGCGGCGCATCCGGGTGGTGAGGTGGTCCAGGCGGAAGAGGTCGCTCAGCTCGTCGGGGTCGTCGGAGCGCCGCTCCATGCTGTCCAGGAGGTTGAGCTGGCGATGGACCAGCACCTGGCTGCGGCGGGCCAGGTTGACGAAGACTCCGGAGATGCCGCTGGCGAGTTCGGCGCGTTCCAGGGCTGCGTGCAGGGCGGCACGGTGCACGGTGGTCAGGGCTTCGGCGACCTGACCGGTCTCGTCCTCGGCGGGCGGTCCGGCCGGCGCCTCGGCCTCTATGTCCATCTCCTCGCCGGCGCGCAGTTTCCGCATAGCCGCGGGCAGTTTGCGGCGGGCGATCTCCAGGGCGTCGTTGCGCAGGCTCACCAGCTCGACCACGAGGGCCCGTCCGATGCGGACGGAGATGACGAGCGAGGCGGCGACAGCGGCAAGGCCGAAGAGCACCGCGGCGCCTGCCGGGGTCAGCAGCCCGCGCGTGAACGGGTCGGCCCGGCCCGCGACCGCGCGGCCGGTGTCCGACGCGATGGACCGCATTCCGTCCCGCACGCGCGCGTGGGCGGTGTTCCACGGGCTCGCCGGTGCGGTGTCGACCGCCTTGGCGCCGGGTCCGGCGGCGAGGATCTTGTCCTCGGTGGCGGTGAGGCCGGTGTAGGCACTGCTGCCCGCCAGGTCGCGCCAGGCGGCGCGCTGGGGGCCGGGAAGGTCGGCGACGGCCGCGTCGGTGAGGCTGCGGCGCGTGGCCGCGGCGGCGCCGAACAGCCGCAGTCGTGCGCCCTGCAGCCCGGCGGCGGGGCGCGCGCTACCGAGGACGGCGTCCTCCTGGGCCAGCGCCTCGGTGGCCCAGGAGAATTCGAGCAGCACGCGCGCGTCGGAGCCGACGTCCGCCTGCTGGATGCCTGTGAGGGCGCCGTCGACCGTGAACGCGGTGGCGATCGTCTTCGTGTACTGCTCGTAAACCTCGCCCCAGCCGGCCTTGTGGTCGCGTACGGCGGCCCGCAGCGCGCGAAGGTGTCCCACGCCGCCGACGAAGCCCTCGAGGCGGCCGGCAACTCCGGCGGGCAGTTCCTGGCTGTCGGCGACGGTGTGGCCGGCGCCGAGCCTCAGCTTGGCCACCGCACGGTCGGTGCGGACGGCGAGGCCTTCGAGGTCGTCGTCGCGTCCCGCGCCCGGGTCGGCGGCGTAGCGCACGGCGGCGGCCCGCTCGGTCTGCAGCGCGGTGACGGCGGCGGCCATGGGGGCGCGCAGTTCGGCGTCGACCCGCTGGGACTGGCGCAGCCGGGCGACGTCCTGGGCGGTGCTGACGGTGGCGTACGCCCACAGGGCGAGCAGGGAGACGACGGGCACCATCAGCAGGCAGACCACCTTGGCGCGCACCGTGCGAGGGCGCGTGCGCCAACGGCCCGCGCGCGGGGCCGCGTTGTCCGGCAGCGTGTCGAGCGGGTGGTCCGCGTTCTCGTCGGCCGGCGGTCCGGCGTGCGCGCGGCGTCCGCGCGGCGGGGGCGGGGACTGCGCCGGGGTGCCGGCTCTGGGCTTGCTACGGGGTGGGCGCATGGCCTCCTCGCTCGGGACGTGGGTCGGGGCTCCGGGGCCGGGCTCCTGCTAGCGGGCGACGCTCTGGACGGGCTGCTGGGCCGAGGCGGACGCCTCGCGCTCGTCGGCCGTGGGCGAGAGGGCGACGAAGGCCGAGGTGAGGAACAGATAGGACCCGAGGCCGACGGCGAGGGGGAAGATGAACTGCATCGCCGTGGCCCCGGGCAGGCCCTCGCCGGAGGGGGTGACCTGCACGCTCACCGCGAACATCCCGGTGTAGTGCATGCTGCTGACGGCCGCCCCCATGACGAGGGAGGCGAGGGTGACCGCGAGGGGGGACTTGATGTTGAGCCCCGCCCACAGGGCCGCGGTCGCCGCCACGACGGCGATCAGGACCGAGAGCCCGACGAGGGCGGGGTCGTACTGCACGTGACCGTGCAGCCGTACCGCCGCCATGCCCAGGTAGTGCATGCTGGCGACGCCCAGCCCGGTGGTGAGCCCTCCGAGGAGGAGCGCGCGGTTGCGGTCCCGGCTGTAGCCGACGGCGAAGACGCCGGCGCAGACGACGACCATGGCGACGATCAGGCTGAGGATGGTCAGCGGCACGTTGTAGCGGATGTCGGTGCCGCTGACGCGGAAGCCGAGCATGGCCACGAAGTGCATGGTCCAGATGCCCGTCCCGATCGCGGAGGCTGCGGTGACGAGCCAATTGCGGCGCGACCGGCCGGTGGTGGCCAGCGCGCGCACGGTGCAGCGCAGTCCGAGGGCGGCGCCTATGCAGGCCATCACGTACGACAGCGCGGGGGTAAGCCAGCCGAAGGCGGCGTGGTCCAGGTGTCCCATGGCCCCGGGACGCTAGCCGGGGCAGGGGCGCACAAAGGGGGCGCATTTCGAAAGGTGTTGGAATATGACACAGAGAGGTGATGGAACGATCGCGTCCAGCTCGAACATGCGCGCAGTCATATCCCCCGTGTCGGTGAGGAATCATGCGGAGCATGAGCGACGACCACACACATGTGCAGGAGTTCTTCACCGCTCGCGCGGCCGGCTGGGACAGCAGGTTCCCCGACGACGGCCCCGCCTACGCGGCCGCCGTCGCGGACCTGGGCCTGCGCCCGGGCGACCGCGTGCTGGACGCGGGCTGCGGCACCGGCCGGGCCCTGACGCCTCTGCGTACCGCCGTGGGGCCCTCGGGGGTGGTGGCCGGGGTCGATCTGACCCCGGCGATGCTCCAGGCCGCCGTACGGGCGGGCCGGAACCGGGACGGGCGCCTGGTGCTCGCGGATGTCGCCGCGCTGCCGCTGCGGCCGGGGTCCCTGGATGCCGTGTTCGCGGCAGGCCTGGTCGCCCACCTGCCGAGGCCCGCCGAGAACCTGCGCGAGTTGGTCCGGGTGGTGCGACCGGGCGGCACGCTCGCGCTGTTCCATCCCATCGGCCGGGCGGCCCTGGCGGCACGTCAGGGGCGGCAGATCACCCCCGACGACCTCCGGGCCGAGGCCAATCTCGGGCCTCTCCTGGCCCGCTCGGGATGGCGCATGACGTCGTACGTCGACGAGGACACCCGTTTCCTCGCGCTGGCGATACGCGAGAACTGACGGCCGGGACGGATCAGTTCTGTCCCGCCACGGTCGCCACGAAGGCGTCGGGGTTGTCGAACATGACGTTGTGGCCGGCGTGCGGCACCGTCACCACGCGGACCCCGGCGGCTTCCAGGTCGTCCCTGCCAGGGAGTTCGCCGCTGCGTTCGCCCTGAAGGTAGACCCGGTCGATCGTCAGCCCTTCCAGGATCGTGCGCATCACGGGGTCCGAGCCGCGCCGCAGACCGACGGCCGTGCGGTGCAGCGCACGCGGATCGGCCAGTCGCATGGTGGCCGCCCACAGCGGCCCGACGGTCTCCAGCACGCGCGCGTACTGCTCTTCGACGAATTCGTCCTCTCCGTAGGCGGCGATTCCGCTGCTGGCGGCCGTCCGTGGCGGGAAGGCGTCCAGGTTGGCCTCCGTGAGGACCAGCCGGGAGACGAGGTCGGGCCGCCGGTGGGCGAGCACGATGGCCACGGCGCCACCCATGCTGTGCGCGACCAGCTCGGCGCCGGTGACACCGGCCCGGTCCAAGGCGACCGCCACTGCGTCGGCGTTCTCCTCCAGCGTGTAGCCGAAGTGTTCGGGCCGGTCGCTGATGCCGTGCCCGGGCAGGTCCACGAACAGACTGCGTCTGCCGGCGAGTTCGGGGCGGGCCGCGATGTGCGCGTGGTACACGGCGGAAACCGATCCGAGTCCGTGCAGGTACACGCGCGCGGGCTCCTCACCGGGCACCTCGGTCCACCGGATCAGGCTTCCCCTGCTGTCGAATGCGGCCTGCTTCACGATGCCCCTCCCTGATTCCCGCGATGACGTAAGCACTATACATCGACGCCGATGTATAGCGGAAGCGAAATAACCAGACCTCGCTGTACGGTGACCCGCGGCTCTACGAGAGAATGCGGCCATGCTGGAACTCGCCATCCTCGGTTTCCTGTACGACGCCCCGCTGCACGGCTACGTCCTGCGCAGGCACATCGCCGCACTCACCGGCCACGTACGGCCCGTCGCCGAGAGCACGCTGTACCCGGCGATCAAGCGGCTGGAGAAGGCGGGGTGGCTGGCGCGGGCCACCGAGCCCGGCGCGGTGGCCGCGCCGCGGCACGTACTGACGCTCACCGAGGACGGCAGGCAGGAGCTGCGGCGCCGCCTCGCCGACCCCGGCGAGCGCGAGATCACCGACGAGAACCACTGGTTCACGCTGCTCGCGTTCCTGCGCCACCTGGACGATCACGCGGCCCAGGCGGCCGTTCTACGGCGCCGACTGGCCTTCCTGGAGGAACCGGCGAGCTTCTTCTACGACGGCGACCGGCCGCTGGCCGCCGAAGAACTGGAGGATCCGTTCCGGCGCGGTGTCCTCACCATCGCGCGTGCCACGAGCCGGGCCGAACTGGCCTGGCTGCGCGCCACCCTCGCCTCACTCGAGGGTGCCGGTGGCTGAGGTGTCCCGCTGCCGCACCGGACAGCCGCCCACCCCCGGGACCGGGCGGGTGCCGAGGTCGGCGAGCCGGTAGCCGTTCGGATAGCCCTTGATCTCCCAGTTCTGCCGTGCGAAGTGCGGTGCGCGGCGGGAGAAGCCGGACCAGGCGGCCACGCGTCCGGACCGCGCGGCGCACGAGGGCGGGGGCGGCCGGGCCCGGCGGTGTGTAGCGGAAGGCGCGCAGCAGCGGCTCGTCGAGCAGGGCGAGCGTGGTCGTGCGCAGCAGGGGTGCGAGCGGGCGCGGGTACCAGGACGCCATCAGGTCGAGCGTGGCGTCGGAGACCCGCCGCGTCTGCTCGTCCCAGGCGAAGTGCGCCTCCTCGTAGGAGTCGAGGAGCGTTTCGAATTCCTCGTAGGTCTCGGGGATGCCTGGGATGCCCATTTGCCTGCCGAGGGTGCGGTAGTACTCGGCGGTGGCGACGATCTCGTGCCGGGACAGGCGACGCCAGCCGTAGGTGTCGATCCAGCGCTTGGGCACCACCACGAAGGTGGACAGCACGTACCGCATGTCGTCGTAGCTGCGGTGCATCTGGTTGACACGGCGGATGGCCGTACGGCCCTCGTCGGTGACGAAGCCGTGCTCGACGATGGCGTCGAGGAGCAGGACGGTGTCGTCGTACCGCTTCTGTGTGCGCCCGGTCAGCTCCGCCGTCTCGGCGAGCAGCCTCCCGATGGCGGGAACGGCGTAGGTGCGGTACAGGGCCCGGGTGTAGTCCCACGGGAATTCGAACGCAATGCTGAGCCGGTAGATCTCCAGAGCGTCCGCCACCGGGTCCATCCGGCGGATCTGCTCGAGCCGCTCGAAGCGCTTCACCGCGCCGTCCCCCTTCTGCCGCCGAAGCTCCAACTCTACGTTGAACAAAAGCAGCTGGGCGATCAGTGACGACCCCGTTCAGGGGGAAGGTGGGGCACATGTTCGACGCGATACGCAAGTACGCCGCCAGATTCCGCACCCCGTCGCACCGGGAGGCGGCGGGCACAGGGGACCGGCGTGCACACAACTTGTTCGAAGCGGCAGCCGCCTACGTGGCGGCCCACGCGGAGGACGATCAGGACCGGATCGACGAGGCGGCGGCATGGGTGTCGCCGGAGGCGCTCTCGTTCGGCGTCAACGAGCTTGCGTGCCGGGCCGTCATCGCGCTCGCCCGGGAGCGCGACGAGTCGCCCCGGGCGGTGGCCCGAGACCTCCTCGGTCTGCCGGCGGCCTGAGAAGAAGACTGTCGCCCACGGCGGTCGTTTCGCCCCTGTCCAGGCGGAAACCTGCAGCTCCGCGTGGTGTGCGGAGTCGTGACAAGCGGCTTCCGCTCGCACTAGGGTGCGCGCCGATGGACGAACCACTGGGGAGGCAGGAATGGCCGGGACGGACGAGGAGGCCGTCGCCGCGGACGAGGCGCTGTATGTGCTCACGGCGGTGTTGCTGACGTCGGCGCAGTTTCCGAGCGTGCTGGGTGACGACTACCCGGAGGCCTGCGCGGCGCTGGGCCTGGTGCCGCGCGCCGACGGATACGGCCTGGTGCTCGGGCAGGACGGTGACGGTGCCCGCTGGACCGTGGTCATCGACGACGTCTCGCTGGTGGCCGTGGCGATCGCGTCCTGGGACTGCGGCATGGAGTACGAGCTGTCGCCGGACGAGCGCACGGTGGTGGCCGCCCTGCCGGGCTGGCCACTGGCGCTCGCGGTCGCCGCACCCGGTGTGCCCGCGCCGCACGACCCCGCCCCCGAGGTCTCGGACGGGCTCGTCCTGACCCCGCCGGACACCACTGACTGGGGACCTGCTCAGCGACGCCTGGGCGCCGACGAGATCGCGCTGCAGTGGGCGGCCTGGCGTGACCAGATAGGCGACGGCCACTTCCCCGCGCCGGGTGGGCAGGCAGAGACTACGGAGGCCGCAAAGACGGCAGAGGCGGCGGGCGGCGAGGAAGGCGCCCCGCAGGGCGGCCACCAGGGCGTCCGGCGTGTCCTGGCGGAGGCGCGTGGCTACATAGACTCGCCGCCGCCGCTCGGCCGGGTGCGCTCTTCGTTCGCCCCGGGCGACGCCCGGACGCTGCGCGCCGACGGGCCCGGGTGGTCGATGGTGGCCCGCACCGACGACATCGCGTTCGTGCTGCTCGACGAGGAGCCCGGGGAGGTCCTCCCGGTGGGTCGGGGCCTCGAGCTGCCCGGCCTTCTGGAAGCCCTCGACAAGATGGCCGTGCGACCCAGTTGACCCCGCCGGGGCCGCGCCCTTACGAACGCGCGGCCCTCGACGGCCCTGAGCGCGTGCAGCCATCTCGGCGACACGCCTGCCCGTCGACCCGTCTCTCAGCGGCCGAGTTCCTTGCGGGTGGCCCGGCGGAGCCTGCGCCGCTGGGAGGGGTCCAGCGTCAGGTACGCGGCGACCGGGACCCCTACCACGATGAGGAACGACACCCACCAGGGCAGCCATATCAGCAGGATCAGACCGACCGCCACGCCTCCTGCGGCGATCTTCGCGTTCTTGGACATGATTCGCCTCCTTCGCGGCCACTGCCGCTCTCTGCTCCGAAAACGGCTTCGCGCTTCCCGCGGTTCCGAAGCCCGGCCCTGAGAAACCCCTGAGACGCACCCCCTAGTGGTCCAGCTCACAGAGTATGCCTTCGGGGTGAGCTCTCGGCGTGCTGTACCCTCGGCCATTTCGAGGCGACTAGTCAAACTTGAGGAGTGCTGCAGACCTGTGCAGATGATTCCCACGGCACCACAGTCCAGCCTGTCCGAACTTGCCTACTGCTCCGCAGTGTTCGTGCCCTCCGACCCCGCCCGTGCCGGTCGCATGGCCTTCTGGCGGCCGGACGGCGAGGCTCTCCCCGCCGTCGCCCGGGGCACCGCCTCGGAGCTGGACCTCGTGCTGCCCGCACCGGACGGTGCCGTCGAGCGGGTCAGGCTGCCCGCCCTGCTGCTGCCGGTGCGCGCCGCCCTGCCCGTGCTCACGCGTGCGCGTACGGACTCCGGGTGTCACCCGGCCACCACCTTCTGGAGCACGGCCGGACTGCTGGCGCTGCACCTTCTGTCTCGCGGCCTGCTCCTGCCGGGTCTCTCCCCTGGCGATCACGACGCCTGGCGCGTGGGGCCGCTGTCCGCGCGCGACACGGAGCTGGTCCGCGATCTCGCCGCGGCCATGCCTCCGCAGGCCCACGCCGTGCCGCTCACCCGCGACGGGCGGCCCCGGCTGCCCGAACCCGAGCGGCTGCTGCGCGCCTTCCTCGAACGCGGTCGCCGACACACTCCCCCGCACCCCTGCAGCGTCGTTCGTGACGGGCGATCCTGCCTACACGGCACCCGGACCGCAGCACCTGCCCGGCCTGCGCGCGTCGGCCGACGACATCGCCGCCGGCCACGACGCGGGCGTGCGGCTGTCGCTGCGCGTGGAGGCGCCCGGTCTCCACGACGCCGCACACGAGGACGACGCGCCGGTGCGGTTCCGTGCGGTGCTCCAGGTGCACGGCGTGAGCGGGGCCGCGGACGTTGTGGACGCCGTCGGCCTCTGGTCAGGCTCGGGACCTGCACGCGAGGCGTTCGGCCCGCGCGCGCCGGCGAACACGCTGCTGGCACTGCGCCGGGCGGCCCGGGCGTGGCTTCCTCTGACGCCTCTGCTCTCCGCCACCGCTCCCGACGCCGTCGAGCTTGCCGACGACGAGATCGCCGAACTCCTGGGCGAGGGCGCCCGCGCACTGGCCGCCGTAGGAGTCGACGTGCACTGGCCGAGGGAGCTTTCGCGCGAGCTGACGGCGCACGCGGCGGTCGGTCCGCCGGTCGGGGAGGCTTCGACGCTGCCGTCGTTCCTCTCGGCCGATGCCCTGCTCACGTTCCGCCGGCGGTTCGCGCTCGGCGGGCGGGAGCTGTCGCGCGACGAACTGGACCAGCTCGCCGAGGCCAAGCGTCCACTCGTGCGGCTGCGCGACCGGTGGGTGCTGGTCGACCCCCGGGAGGCGGAGCGCGCCCGAGCCCGGGAGGACCGCTCCATCGCTCCGGTCGAGGCTCTGGCCGCCGCTCTGACGGGCTCGGCCGAGGTCGATGGCCACCGGGTCGAGGTAGGGCCCACGGGGTGGCTGACGCAGCTGCGGGAGCGGCTGTCGGATCCGGAGGCGGGGCAGCCCGTGGCCCAACCGTCGGCTCTTTCCGCCACCCTGCGCGACTACCAGCTGCGGGGTCTCGGCTGGCCGGCCCGGACGACGGCACTCGGGCTTGGCTGTTGTCTGGCCGACGACATGGGTCTCGGCAAGACGGTCACGCTGATCTTCCCTGTCAAGTCAGCATGTTGAGTCGTTGAGGTCCGGCATCCGGGCCGCACACGGCGGCGGGAACATCACCCAACTCGCCGCGTCACACAACCGGATCACGGCGGCCGCCGGTGTCCGCATTTGGAATGCAGGCCAGCCCCGTCCCGGCCTGTGACGCGACCACGAAGCTTTCCCGTGGATTCACTGCCTTTCCCGTGCACGGCAAAACATCACCGGCATTCAAGGGAAACGACGGAATGCATGACACGAAGTGCGGTCAGCCGTAAGGACATAGACGCAACAAGTAAGTCAAGACTTACCTTTAGGGAACTTTGACCGTATGGTGCGGCTCGAATCGAAGGAGTCCCTTGTTGTCAAACATAAATGATTCTGCCGTGCATGCGGTTGAATCGGAGCAAGGTTACGTGTCCTCATTGTATGAGCTGCTCACACAGCGGCTTGCCGAGGCGCGAGCGAACCGGGCGAGTGTGCTGAAGGCCCCGGCGGACGGCGCCGGCGAGGCGTACGAGAGAGAGATCGCCGCCGACCGTCTGACCAAGGAGATCGGCCGGCTGGAAGGCGCCGAGAAGGGGCTGGTCTTCGGGCGCATCGACTGGACGGACGGCACGGCCCTGCGCATCGGGCGGATCGGACTGCACACGGAGGAGGACGAACTGCCGCTGCTCGTGGACTGGCGCGCGAACGCGGCGCGGCCCTTCTACGAGGCTACACCGGTCCACCCGATGGATCTGCGGCGGCGTCGGCACCTGCGCCTCGAGGAGCGCACGGTCGTCTCGGTGAGCGACGAACTGCTCGACGGGACCGCCCCGACCGACGAAGACGTCGTGGGGGACGGCCCGTTGACCGAGGCTCTGTCGGCACGGCGTACGGGCAGGATGCACGCGGCCGTCGCGACGCTGCAGGCCGAGCAGGACGAGATCGTCCGCTCCGCCCACCGCGGGGTGACCGTGGTGCAGGGCGGGCCCGGCACCGGCAAGACGGTGGTCGCCCTGCACCGAGCGGCCTACGTCCTGTACGCGTTCCCGCGCGCCGCGGAGGAAGGCGTCCTCGTGGTGGGCCCCA
Organism: Streptomyces sp. NPDC005728; assembly: GCF_040630895.1. NCBI lineage: Bacteria > Bacillati > Actinomycetota > Actinomycetes > Kitasatosporales > Streptomycetaceae > Streptomyces > Streptomyces sp. NPDC005728. The sequence continues at coordinate 12,926 of NZ_JBEXYL010000062.1, read as the reverse complement.
ACGCCCGTTTCCTCGACTACATCTCCCAGGTCCTTCCCTCGCTCGGGGAGAACGACGTCGATCTGGCGACCTGTCAGGAACTGGCCGGAGTGTCCCCGGACGCAGTGGACCCGTTCGACACGGCGCGCCTCAAGGGCGGCCTGGACCTCGCCGACGCCCTGGCCGGCCTGCTGCGAGACCACCAGGCCCCCGCCGGTGACTTCACCGTCCGGGTCGGGCAGGAACTGGTCCACCTGTCCGAGAAGGAGGTCGCCACTGCACGCGCCGCCGCCCTGGCGGCCGCATCCGGCCACAACCCCGCGCGCCAGGCGTTCAAGGAACTCCTGGTCGACGCCGTCACCGACGCGATGCAACGGGACATGGGCGACCTCCTGGAGCAGATCGACGCCGATGCCGAGCAGATGACGGGCCTGAACCTCGACCGGTTCACGGGGGTCGCCCAGCGCCGTGCCGAGGGCGCCGCCGACCCGGGTCCGGTCCACGAGCTGGACCTGGACGCCATCGGGGCCGATCTCCTCGACGACGCCGGTGTCGACCGGGCGGTCGAGGCGCTGTGGCCGAGGCTGGTACCCGGCGACCTCGTGAAGGCACTGCTGACGGATGCCGATGCCCTGGCCGAGCGCCTGCCGACCCTGACCCCGCAGGAGCGGTCCCTTCTCCTGCGTGCCCCGGACGTCCCGTGGACCGATGCGGACGTGCCGTTGCTGGACGAGGCGGCGAGCCTGGTCGACGGCCCGCCCGAGCGGACGTACGGGCACGTCGTCGTCGACGAGGCGCAGGAACTGACCGCTATGCAGTGGCGGATGATCGTCCGCCGCTGCCCGGCGAGGGCGATGACGCTGGTGGGTGACTTCGCCCAATCGGGCCCGGCCACGACGGCACGCGACTGGAAGGAAGCCCTGAGCCCGCATGTCGGGACGCGGTTCAGACTGCACGACCTGACGGTCAGTTACCGCACCACGCAGGAGATCCTGGAGAGCGTCCGGGACCTGCTCGCGCGGATCGCTCCGGACCAGCGGCCCACACGGTCACTGCGCAGCGGTGAGAGCCCGCGCACCGTGACCACACATGGGGACGGGTTGGTCACCGCCGTCGTGGAGGAACTGCGCGCCCAGAGCACCGCGCAGCCGGACGAACTCCTGGGAGTGATCTGCGCGGACACCCGGGTGAGCCAGTTGACGGCTCACGGCATCGCCGACCACGCACGCATCGTGCCCGCGTCCGAAGCACGTGGCCTCGAGTTCGACGGGGTCGTCGTCCTGAACCCCGAGGAGATCATCACGGCCCACCCCGGCGGGGAGAGGGACCTGTACGTGGCCCTGACCCGGGCCACCAAGCGCCTGTGCACCATCACCACCCAGCCCGCATGATGGCGCGGCGCCCGCGTGGTCGCCGCGGGCGCACAAGTGCCCCAACGCGCCGTCAACGTACGCAGGCCGGCCTGGCGGCCCCGCTGGCCTCGTCGGCAGAACTCACGCTCGCCCGAAGCGAACCGCGAACCGGTACTCATACGACAGATCGGTCCAGCGAGCACACGGATCTGATGACCAGCGGCACGTCCAGCATCCATCTGCTGTGTGACCCGTCGGGGCTACCTCAGAGAAAGCTCTCTGACCAGGCACTATGCCGGTCAGGGGCTTTTTGCGATCTCCAGTGTCCACGCGGGTGTCCACGGGCTGCCGAAAAAACCTCAGACCCCCGTTTTTGCGGACGCAGCATCTGTGCCATGGCGAGCATCGAGACACGCACACTCAGACCGACAGAGTCTGCGACCTGCTCTACCCGTCCGAGGGGTTCGCCTCGGACGAGTAGGCGACCACCAGGCTGTAATGGATTCGCAGTGCGGGATAGTGTCTCGCGCTACCGCTCACCGGCTACCTGGTCCCGCCCGCAGCGGAGTGACGTTGCTCGGGCGCCCGCTGAGCACGTCCCGCAACTCCTCGTTCTCCAGGGTCAGTCGCGTGTTCTCCGCCAGGAATCCCTGGACATCGTCGCGAAGCCGGACGATCTCCTTGTTCTTGTTAGCGATGGTGGCTCCGGTGTCCGGGATCGATGCTGCGGCACTGGAGTACCTGGCCGGACGGACGGCCGCCGAGGCCCGTCGGATGCTCGGCCTGGCCCTCGGCGCCGGTGAGCGAAGCGGCGGGCATCTATGGGAGTTGACGGCTACTCAGGATCCCGCCCTGCTCGCCGACGTATGGGAGTTGACGGCTGCTCAGGACGTCGTTCGGCTCGCCGACGGACCGGCATCCGGTGCTGTTGCCGACCGGCTCGCCGAAGGGTCGGGGCGGGGCCGTGACGGGTTGGCCACGGCCGTGCACGCCTGGCGCACCGGAGGAGCGGCGGCGCGTGGCCCTCGCACGCGCGCGTGCGGCTCTCGACGCGGCATGGGAGGAGGACGAACGGCCGCCGTTCCGGCGGACCGGCAAACGCTGGACCGCCCCGGACGAGGCGGTCCAGCTGCGCCTGGGCCGGGACGGCCGGTGGTGGCCGTACCGCGAGGAGGACGGCCGCTGGGTTCCGGCCGGCGAAGCGGACCGCGATCCGGCGACGGCGGTGGCTGCGGCGCGCCTCAGCCCTGAGGATCAGCGAAGGGAAGTATCTGACAGGTCGTCATCCATTGGCGGAAACGATCCGACGAGCGGTGGACGCCACTTGTTCACCCCTGGGTCGTGCGGCGTTCCTCCTGGGGCCCAAATGTGGCCACAGTCAACGAACTTGTCCCCAGGAGGCACGATGTCCCCGCAGTCCGCCGGCCGGCCCCGCATACCCCGTTCCGTCGCCACGGGCCTGCCCCTGGCCCTGGCCGCCGCCCTGGTGGCCGCGGGAACGGCCGAGGCGACGCCGTCCGGGGACGCCCGTGTCATCCGTACGGCGACCCTCGGGGAGATCCCGCTCGGCGCGTTCAGCAACGCGCTGCTGCCCGGAAGCGTGGACAACGACCGCGAAGTGGATCTCGGGGGCATCGGCAGCGACATCTACCCGGCCGGCCGCCAGGGCGAGTACTGGACCGTGACCGACCGCGGCCCCAACGGCCAGATCAAGGTGGACGGCAAGAAGCGCCGGACCTTCCCGGTGCCGGGATTCGATCCTGCGATCGTGAAGATCCGGGTCTGCGGGGACGAGATCGAGGTGGTCGACGCGATCCCGCTCACCACGTCCTCGGGCAAGGCCGTCACCGGTCTGCCCAACCAGAAGAGCCGGGACGAGGCTCCGTACACGTACGACGCCTCGACGCCGCTGTCGCACAACCCGAACGGTCTGGACACCGAGGGCATCGTGCGGGCCACGGACGGGACCTTCTGGCTCGTGGACGAGTACGGCCCCTCGCTGATCCACGTCTCCGCGCGCGGGAAGGTGCTCACCCGCTATGTGCCCAAAGGGCTGAACCTCACCGGAGCCGACTACCCGGTGGTGGAGGCCCTGCCGTCCGTCCTGCTGCACCGCAAGATCAACCGCGGCTTCGAAGGGCTGGCACAGCTTCCCGGCGGCGATCTGGTGATGGCTCTGCAGAGCCCGCTCTCGCTGCCCGACTCGGGCGCCGGGGACGCCTCGCGCACGACCCGTCTGCTGCGCTTCTCGCCGCGGAAGAAGGCCGTCACCGCGGAGTACGCCTACCGCTTCGACCCGGTGAACGTCGTCGACCCCGGCGAGGACGACACGTCCGAACTGAAGATCTCCTCGGTCGTGGCCGTCGGCGGCGACCGGCTGCTGGTGGAGGAGCGTACCGACAGGGCGGCCCGGCTCCAGCTGGTCAGGCTGGGGCACAAGGCCGACATCCTCGGCGATTCCTGGGACGACGACATGACGTCTCCGTCGCTGGAGCAGCTGGACGACCCGGCCGCGGCAGGCGTACCGGTGCTGAGCAAGCGGCTCGTCGTCGACCTGGGCAAGGTGAGCGGTGTGCCCGGGAAGATCGAGGGCGTCGCGCGCGTGGACCACGACACGCTCGCTCTCATCAACGACAACGACTTCGGGATGACCGACGGCGCGGGTGCGTTCGACGCCCAGGGCCATCTGGTCGACAGCGGGGTCAAGACGATCCTGACGTACGTGCGACTGCCCAAGGGCTTGTGAGAGGGGCCCTCTCAGGGCAGTTGACCCTGAGAGGGCAGCAGCGACTCCAGCTCGCTCGGCAGGGTGCTCGGGAATCCTGAGGGCAGCTCGGTCGGCAGCCGCGACGGCAGCCGACTGGGCAGCTCGGTGGGAAGACTGAAGGAGGGCCGGGGAGAGCGGCTCGCGCTCGTGCCGCTCCCGTCCGGCCCCTTCTCGTCCCCCGTGCCGTGACTTCCGGAACCCATCAGCACCACGGCGAGGACGACCGCGGCGGCCACCAGGACGGTCAGGAGGGCGAACAACGGGCCGCGGCTGCGTCGCAAGGGCTCCGGCGGCCATGACCGGTCCGGCCCGCCCGACGCGGGTGGGCCGTAGCCGCCGGGCGGCGGTCCGAAACCGCCGGACGGAGGCGGGGTACCACGCGGCGGTTCGGGCGGCACGGGAGGTACGGGAGGCAGGGGCATACCGTCCAGAGTCGCCACCGACCGGTCACGGGGCCACCCGCGCACGGAAGCTGATACGGGCTCATGTCACGGACCGCACCATTCCGCCGTCTCTCACATGCGCGGCCGGGCAGCAGGACAGGCTCCTCGCCGAGGCCCCTGGAGATCGGCAGCCACGCGCGCGTGCGGGCCGCTCGGAAACAGACTCGCACGCGCGCGTGCGCAATCAGTCCCGGGCGCCCAGCAGGTGGTCCATCGCCAGCTGGTCGAGCTGTTCGAAGGCCATCCCGCGGGCGGCGGCCGCCTCCACGTCGAAGTCCTCGAACGCCGTGCGGTCGGCGAGCAGGGCCTGGAGGCCGTCCGCCGCGGTCGGCTGAGCCAGCTGGTCAAGGCGCGAGGCCCGGAGCGCTTCCTGGACTTCCGGGTCGGCACGGAAGTCGGCGGAACGCTCCTTCAGGATGAGGTAGTTGCGCATGCAGCCGGCCGCCGACGCCCACACGCCGTCGAGGTCCTCGGTACGCGGCGGCTTGAAGTCGAAGTGGCGGGGCCCTTCGTAACCGGCGCTCTCCAGAAGGTCGACGAGCCAGAAGGCGGCCCGTAGATCACCGGCGCCGAACCGCAGGTCCTGGTCGTACTTGATGCCGGACTGCCCGTTGAGGTCGATGTGGAAGAGCTTCCCCGCCCACAGGGCCTGAGCGATGCCGTGCGGGAAGTTCAGCCCGGCCATCTGCTCGTGGCCCACCTCGGGGTTGACGCCGTACAGCTCGGGGCGCTCCAGGCGCTCGATGAAGGCCAGCGCGTGGCCGACGGTGGGCAGCAGGATGTCGCCGCGCGGCTCGTTCGGCTTGGGCTCGATGGCGAAGCGGACGTCGTAGCCCTGTGAGGTGACGTACTCGCCCAGGAGGTCGAAGGCCTCCTTCATCCGGTCGAGGGCCGTGCGCACGTCCTTGGCGGCGCCGGACTCGGCGCCCTCGCGGCCACCCCAGGCGACGTACGTCTTCGCGCCCAGCTCGACGGCGAGATCGATGTTCCGGATCGTCTTGCGCAACGCATAGCGGCGGACGTCTCGGTCGTTGGCGGTGAACGCGCCGTCCTTGAAGACGGGGTGCGTGAAGAGGTTCGTGGTGGCCATCGGGACGGACATGCCGGTCGCGTCCAGGGCCTGACGGAAACGCTTGATGTGCGACTCGCGCTCGGTGCCGGCGGCCCCGAAGGGGATCAGGTCGTCGTCGTGGAAGGTCACCCCGTGGGCGCCGAGCTCGGCCAGACGCTGCACCGTCTCGACCGGGTCGAGGGCACGGCGGGTGGCGTCGCCGAACGGGTCCCTTCCCTGCCAGCCGACGGTCCACAGGCCGAAGGTGAACCTGTCCTCGGGGGTGGGCTGGTAGCTCATGCCGCGGCTCCTTGCGTGGGTACGGCTATTTCGTCATGGCCGTTTACAAATTAGTATGCGGGAGCACCTCTGGGAAGAGACACGGTGAGTCTTTGCCGACAAGGTGCCATTCGACGGGTGTCGTCGATCGACGTCTTGCCAGCTCACAGCACATCCCGCAGAGCCGCGGAAGAGGAGAGAGCCGATGTCAGCAGCCGAGGGTCCGCTCGTCGTCGGTGTGGACACGTCCACGCAATCCACGAAGGCGCTGGTCGTCGACGCGGCCACCGGGGAGATCGTGGCGAGCGGTCAGGCGCCGCACACCGTGTCCTCGGGTGCGGGCCGGGAGAGTGATCCGCGCCAGTGGTGGGATGCGCTGTGCGAGGCGCTGCGCCAGTGCGGTGAACCTGCGCACGAGGCGGCCGCGGTGTCCATCGGCGGCCAGCAGCACGGCCTGGTCACCCTGGACGAGCGGGGCGAGCCGGTACGCCCGGCGCTGCTGTGGAACGACGTCCGCTCGGCACCGCAGGCCCGCCGGCTCGTCGAGGAGCTGGGCGGTCCCAAGGGCTGGGCGGAGCGCACCGGCAGCGTGCCCGGGGCTTCGTTCACGGTGACGAAGTGGGCGTGGCTGGCCGAGCACGAGCCGGAGGCGGTGCGTGCCACCAGGGCGGTGCGGCTCCCCCACGACTACCTCACGGAGCGTCTGACCGGGCACGGCACCACGGACCGCGGCGACGCCTCGGGCACCGGTTGGTGGGCGTCCGGGACGGAGGCGTACGACGAGGAGACGCTGGCGCACGTGGGGCTCGACCCCACGCTGCTGCCCCGGGTGGTGCGGCCCGGCGAGGTGGCCGGCACCGTGCGCGAACACCACGACCTGCCGTTCTCCAAGGGCACCCTGGTGGCGCCGGGCACCGGCGACAACGCGGCCGCCGCGCTGGGCCTCGGCCTGCGGCCGGGCACCCCGGTGCTGAGCCTCGGCACGTCGGGCACCGTGTACGCCGTCTCCAGGCGCCGCCCCGCCGACCCGACGGGCACGGTGGCGGGCTTCGCCGACGCACACGGGGACTGGCTGCCGCTGGCCTGCACCCTGAACTGCACGCTCGCCGTGGACCGCGTCGCGGCCCTGCTGGGCCTTGACCGGGAGGCCGTGGAGCCAGGTACGTCCGTCACCCTGCTGCCCTACCTGGACGGCGAGCGCACCCCGAACCTGCCGAACGCGTCCGGCCTGCTGCACGGGCTGCGGCACGACACCACCGGCGGCCAGCTGCTGCAGGCGGCCTACGACGGCGCGGTGCACGCACTGCTCGGCGCGCTCGACCTGGTCCTCGACGAGGACGCCGACCGCACCACCCCGCTGCTGCTGATCGGCGGCGGAGCCCGGGGCACCGCATGGCAGCAGACGGTACGGCGGCTGTCGGGGCGGCCGGTCCAGGTCCCGGAGGCCAGGGAACTGGTCGCCCTCGGTGCCGCGGCGCAGGCTGCGGGCCTGCTGACCGGCGAGGACCCGGCCGCGGTGGCCCGCCGCTGGAACACGGCCGCAGGCCCGGTACTGGAGGCCGTGGAGCGGGACGAGACGACGCTGGCCAGGATCAGCGGGGTACTCTCCGACGCGGCCCCGCTGCTGGAGCGGGGGCCGGAATCACGCTGAGGCCAGCCGCACCACCCGAGCTGAGCCCGGCCGTAGACACCGAGGATTGACCAGGGCATGACCGCACCGCTGCACGAGGGCCGCCCGGCCGGTACCGGACGCTCCCTGCCGGACACCCAGCAGGGCATGCGCCGGCGCAACCTCGCCCGGGTGATGCACGCCGTCAGCGCGGAGGGCCCGCTGTCACGGGCCGCGGTCGCCTCGCACATCGGCCTGACACGGGCGGCGGTGTCGACCCTCGTGGACGAGCTGATGAGCTGGGAGCTGCTGGAGGAACTGGGCCCGGAACGGCCGGGCCGGGTGGGTCGCCCCGGATCGGCTCTCGCGGTGAGCGGGCGCGGTCCCGCCGGCATCGGGGCCGAGGTCGGCGTCGATCACCTCGCGGTGTGCGCGGTCGACCTGCGCGGCAGGGTCCGCGCCCGGGCCGTGCGGCACGGCGCGAACCGGGGCCGTGCTCCGGCGTCGGTGATCGAGGAGCTGACGGCGCTGATCCGCCGGGTCGTGGCCGAGGCGGAGCGCGAGGAGCTGTGGCCCGCCGGTCTCGCGGTCGCCGTGCCGGGCCTGGTGGCGCGGGACGGCCGTACGGTCGTACGCGCCCCGAACCTCGACTGGAACGACACGGACCTCGGCCCGCTGCTGCCCGGCCTGCCGCTGACCGTGGACAACGAGGCCAACTTCGGTGCCCTGGCCGAGCTGTGGCTCGGCTCCGGTGCCCCACGCGACTTCCTGCACGTGTCGGCCGAGATCGGCATCGGCGCCGCGGTCGTCGTGGACGGGCACCTGCTGCGCGGCACGCGGGGCTTCGCGGGCGAACTGGGCCATGTGCCCGTCCACCCGGAAGGACCCCCCTGTCCGTGCGGCGGGCGCGGGTGCCTGGAGCAGTACGCCGGCGAGGAGGCGGTGCTGCGCGCGGCCGGGCTGGAGCCGCACGAGGATCTGGTCGGCCTGCTCGCGGAGCGCGCCGAGGAGGGCGACGAGACCGTACGGGGGGCTCTGCACGACGCCGGTACGGCGCTCGGCATAGCCCTGACCGGCGCGGTCAATCTGCTGGACCCCGAGACGGTCGTCCTGGGCGGGGCACTCGCCGGCCTCTCCCCTTGGCTGCTGCCCTCGCTGGAGGCCGAACTGACGGGCCGTACGGCGGGGCCGGCCTGTCCCGTGTCGGTGTCCGGACTGGGGCCCGAGGGCCCGCTCCTGGGCGCCGCACACTCGGTCGTACGGGCCGTCCTCGACGATCCGGCGGCGGTGGCGGAACGGCCCTGACGACTCGGAGACGGGTGCGACGCCCGGTGGACGGGCGGTCGGACTCCTGCTCGTCCCTTGCGACACGGTGGGTTCCAAGGACCTGCTGACTGCCTGATCCCACTCGATCGGGTGGCCGAGATTTCCACAGTGCGCAGCTTGTCCACGGAACTTCGGCGCGCCCTTCTGCCCAACTCCCCCGCGCCGTACCGTGATTCGCACGAGAGGCGCCGCCGGACCTGCCTTCGCAGTGGACCGCTCGCGGATCGAGGGGATGCTCACGCGTCGAGTGACGGTCGGCTGACACGCATCGGGGGGACACGTGCACGGGGAGACGATCGGGGGCGTGGCCGACCTGGCGCGGGAGTTGTCGACGGCCGGTGTGCTGCTGCTGGTGGTGCTGCGGGTGCTGCCAGTACCGCGGGCGCTGCCAGTACCGCGTGTACTGCCAGCGCTGCGGGTGCTGAGACGGCGTCATCGCGGAGCGAACCGGCCGGCACCACCCCATGACCGCCTCGCAGAAAGGACCGACGCCGCCATGACCGACCCCCGCATCCTGACCGTGCGTCCGGAACCGGACGAGTACGCCTGGACCTTCGGCGGTGCTCCCCCGGTGGCCCGGATCGAACCCGGAACGGTTCTCGACCTCTACACCGAGGACTGTTTCGCCGGGCGGGTGCGGTCGGAGAAGGACCTCGTCTCCGAGGTCTGCGAGTTTCCCTTCCTCAATCCTCAGACCGGCCCCTTCCACGTCGAGGGTGCCGAACCCGGCGACACCGTGGCGGTGCACTTCGTGTCCGTCGAACCGGCCCGGGACTGGGCCGCGTCGACCACGGTCCCCCTCTTCGGCGCGCTCACCTCGACGCACACCACTGCCACGCTGCAGCCCCCGCTCCCGGAGCGAGTCTGGATCTGGCAGCTCGACCGCACCCGGCGCACCGCCCTCTTCCGGGCGCAGGAAAGTGACCTCGAGCTGGAACTGCCCATGGACCCGATGCACGGCACGGTGGGCGTGGCCCCGGCCAACCTGGAGGTGCGATCGGCCCTGGTCCCGGACGCGCACGGCGGGAACATGGACACGCCCGAAATGCGGGCCGGCGTCACCTGCTATCTGGGGGTCAATGTCGAGGGCGCCCTGCTCAGCCTCGGCGACGGGCATGCACGGCAGGGTGAGGGCGAGACCTGCGGGGTGGCCGTGGAATGCGCGATGAACACCGTGGTGATCGTCGATCTCCTCAAGGACGTCGCCACTCCCTGGCCCAGGCTGGAATCGGACACGCATCTCATCTCGACCGGCTCGGCGCGCCCGCTGGAGGACGCGTTCCGGATATCGCAGCTCGACCTGGTGCAGTGGCTGGTGCGCGACTACGGGTTCACTGAGCTGGACGCGTATCAGTTCGCAACCCAGGCGGTCGAATCGCCGTTGGCCAACGTGTGCGACACCAACTACACGTGCGTGGCCAAGCTCCGCAAGGAGTGGCTGCCTGCGCGGGAGACTCACCGCGGCATGCACGCGCGGCTGCGGGAGACCGCACGAGCGCTCCGCCTCTGACGCCACATCAGTCGCCCAGGCCGGTGTCGCCCCCACACCCCGTTCCTGAAAGGCAGCCGACGATGGACACGAACCCGCCCGGACCACAGCTCAGCAGGCGACGGATCCTGAGGGGCGCGGCTCTCGCCGCCGCCCCCTACGCGCTGCTCCCCGCCGCCCGCGCGGGAGCGGAGGGAACCGTCGACTACCCCTCGGCCGAGTGGCAGCCGGCGAGCACCGGCAACTACACCTCCTCCGACCGCCCCGCGGCCTACGACATCGACCGCGTGATCATCCACGTCACCCAGGAGACGTATCCGGACACACTGGCGATCTTCCAGAACCCGCAGAAGAAGGTGTCCGCGCACTATGTGATCCGCTCGGCCGACGGGCATGTCGCGCAGTGCGTGCACGAGGCCGACATCGCCTGGCATGCGGGCAACTGGGACTACAACACCCGCAGCATCGGCATCGAGCACGAGGGCTGGGTGGACCAGCCCGCCTACTTCACCAACGCCCTCTACGAGCAGTCCGCGAAGCTGACCGCGGCGATTTGCGCCACATACGGCATCCCCAAGGACAGGGACCACGTCATCGGCCACTACCAGGTGCCGGGCACCGACCACACCGACCCGGGACCGAACTGGGACTGGGTCCGCTACCTCAACCTGGTCAATTTCGCCTAGGCGGACGTCGAACCGGTTGTCCGCGCGAACACGGCGCGTGACGATGGTCCCAGCCGTTCCACCTCCCGGGAGGACGAGTTGACCGATCCGTGGGTGGCCCTGGAGCCGGGGGCCGACCCTGCCGAGCGAGTCCGGGTGCTGCGTCGGGCGCACGAGACGTTCACCACGGCGGGCACGGTGCCGCACCCGGTGCGGTCGGTGGTGGCCGAATCCTGGCGACGCAGCGCACGAGCCGGTGTGGGGCCGGACGGCACCGCGCGCGTGGAGCTGACCGACGGCGACCTCGGCACCTACCGGGCCGGGCACCCGCTGGCCCAGGTGATGCCGCTGTTCCGGGAGCTGATGGGCACGTTCGCCGCCGACGGCGAGCATCTGCTCGCGGTGTGCGACGCGCACGGCAGGCTGCTGTGGGTCGAGGGGCATGCGGCGACCCGGCGCCTGGCGGACCGGATGAACTTCGTACCGGGGGCACGATGGTCGGAGACGGCCGTCGGCACCAACGCGCCGGGTACCGCGGTCGCCCTGGACAGACCGGTACAGGTGTTCGCGGCGGAGCACTTCATACGGCGGGTGCAGCCGTGGACCTGTGCGGCCGCGCCGGTGCACGATCCGCACACCGGCCGGGTCCTCGGCGCCGTCGACATCACCGGCGGGGACGGGCTGGCGCATCCGCACAGTCTGGGCTTCGTCCAGGCGGTGGCGCGGGCCGCCGAGTCACAGCTCGCGCTGCTCGCCCCGCCCCGGCGTGCCGAGGACTCCGCCCTGCTGAGCGTGCTGGGCCGCGACGAGGCCGAACTCCGCCTGGACGGCGGCCGGATCAGGCTCAGCCGCAGGCACAGCGAGATCCTCGCCCTCCTCGCCCGCCATCCCGAGGGGCTGACCGGCGACGAACTGCTCTGTGCTCTGTACGCGGACGAGTCGGTGACCCCGGTGACGCTGCGCGCCGAACTGGCCCGGCTGAGACGGCTGGTGGGGCCGGGGCTGCTCGCCTCCCGGCCGTACCGGCTGACGGCGGAGGTCGAGTCCGATGCCGCCTTCGTGGAACGGCGGCTGCAGGCGGGTGCGCTCACATCGGCGGTGGAGGCCTACAGCGGCCCGCTGCTGCCCGGGTCGCAGGCCCCGGCGGTCGTACGGCTCAGGCGTCGCCTCGCCGACGGGCTGCGCACGGCCCTGATCGCCCACGGCGACCCCGATCTGCTCTCCGGCTGGGCGGACGCTCCGTGGGGTGAGGACGACCTCGACGTGTGGCGGGCCCTCGCGGCGGTACGGCCCACGGCACCGGTGCGGGCACGGCTCGCGGCGCTGGAGGCCGAGCTGGCCGTGCCGATGTGCCGGGCACCCGCGCAGAACGGCGGCGCAACCTACTTGCAACGTCCGCCCGCCTAGCCTCGCGCCGGGAGCTGCCCAACGGCGGGCAGCGCTTCACCGGGAGGCAGACCAGCATGACCCGTTACGCGGCACCCGGCACCGAGGGCGCGATCGTCTCCTACCAGGCGCGCTACGACCACTTCATCGGCGGTGAGTACGTGCCGCCGTTGCGCGGCCAGTACTTCGAGAATCCGTCGCCGGTCAACGGACTGCCGTTCACCGAGATCGCGCGCGGCACCGCGGAGGACGTCGAGCGGGCGCTGGACGCGGCGCACGAGGCCGCGCCCGGTTGGGGCCGTACGTCGGTGACCGAGCGCTCCGACACGCTGCTGAAGATCGCCGACCGCATGGAGGCCCATCTCGAATCGCTCGCGGTGGCCGAGAGCTGGGAGAACGGCAAGCCGGTGCGCGAGACGCTGGCGGCCGACATCCCGCTCGCCATCGACCACTTCCGCTACTTCGCGGGTGCCATCCGCGCGCAGGAGGGTGCCCCGGTACTGACCGGCATCATCGCGGCCCTGCTGCTGCTCCGCCTCTACCCCCTGCTGCTGCACCGTCTCGCCCGTCCGGCCGGGCG
>NZ_JBEXYL010000061.1:0-59702 GCF_040630895.1 Streptomyces sp. NPDC005728 | reverse complement strand
GTGGCGACCCAGGCCAGCGAGCACCACAGGCACAGCGCGTTGATCCGGTACAGGGACTGGAACTGGAGTATCCACCTGTGGGCGCGCGTCGGCGCAGCGCGGGCGGAGCGGGCCGGAGGCAGGAGCGTCGCCCGCAGCGGAGCCGGGAGCGCGCCCGGCGGAGCGGAGCGCAGCCGGGCCTTGATGAGGTAGAGAAACCTGTAACAGCTCCGCGTCGGCCTACGCGTCGAAGTCGTACTCCAGGACATAGGAGGCGGCATCAAGTGTCATCTCGTTGATCTCCACGGGGCGACCCTCGTCCGCGAAAGCGGTCCGGCAGATGAGAATGACAGGCGTGCCTGCGGAGATGCCCAGCTGCGCCGCCTCATCCTTCGTGGGCATGCGCGAGCGGATCTCTTCCCGGAAGTGCACCGGCTTGTAGCCGAGTTCGGCAAGGCGGGCGTATGTCCCGCCCGGGCCCGTATCTTCTTGAGTGATCGCCGACCCCGCGACCATCGACATGGGCAGGTAGCTCGTGGCGAGCAGAACGGGCTTCTCCTCTAGCACGAACCGCCGCCGCCGCACGCACACCGCGTCCTCGTCGGCCAGGTCTAGAAACTGACCGATGCGCTGGGGTGCCCTCTCCTCCGAGACCGTGACTTGATCCACGACAAGCGTGCGGTTCTCGATGTCGGCAGACCAGATGGACTGACCGCTGCCCCACTGCTGCTGCGAAAGCCGCTGAATGCCTCGGCGACGCAGGGGGCGGAACGAACGCACGAACACGCCGGCGCCCTTGCGGGACTCCGCGACGCCTTCGTCCTTGAGAACGCTCAGAGCCTGACGGGCCGTCATGCGGGCCACGCCGTGGGTGGCCATCAACTCGTTCTCTCCCGGAAGCCGATCACCGGGACCGTACTCGCCCGACTGGATCGCCTCGCGCAGGGAGTCCGCGATCCGCTGGTACTTCGGTCGACGGTCGTCGTCGGTGGTGGCCATTCGGAAGCCCTCCTCTCTTCTCTAGACAGCCTAGGGCATGGTGCACACCCCGGCCCTGTGTGCGTAGCCCGAACCGAACTCAACCAACATCTCTATACAGATTCCCTTGACGTCTCTATACAGGTTGCGCTCCAATGGAGATGTCTAGAGAGGTCGCGCTCGGCGATCTCCGGGAACGAGGGATGTGCTCATGCCGTCTTTCAAGATCGACACTTCGACTGCTGTGGTGTTCGTGGCGACCGCGCCGGCGCCGAAGCTGGCCAACGCGAAGACCGGGGAGCGGGCCATGGACCGGGAGACGGGCGCGGCCCTGTCGACGGTGGGTCTGCTGGTCTCGGACGAGGGTGAGGGGAACCTGTACCAGGTGACCATCCCGGAGACGGGCTACCCCGAGGGCCTGGCGCCGGGCATCCCGGTCAAGGTCATCGGCCTCAAGGCGCGGGACTGGGAGAACGAGTTCAACGGCCAGAAGCGGCACGGCATCTCGTTCCGCGCGGTCGCGATCACCCCGGCGGCCTGACCATGACTGACCTGACAATGTGGCTGGAGGCCACGGCTGGCTTAGCGGGCGCCGGTGGTGTCGGCTACGCGAAGGTGCGAGCTCCGCGCGCGTACTGGGCGACGGTCGGACTGCCGGTCACGCTGGCCCGGTTCGGGTTCTCCTACCGGTCCACGATGGACGTGTGCGGGCTGACGGTACAGCCGTCCGGTCTGCGGGCGTTCATGACCCGCAACGTGGCTCGCCGTGAGGTGCAGCCGGTGCCGCCGAAGATCCGCCAGGTGCGCGGCACGTCGACCGGACTGCGGGTGACCCTGCGGCTCCCGGCCGGCCTGGAGCCCGCCGACGTCGCGGCAGCCTCCGAACGGCTGCGGCACGCCTGGGGCGTGTACTCGGTGACCGTGACGGAGATCAAGCCGGGGTTCATCGAGCTGCGGATGACTGGCTACGACGTGCTGCGTCGGGTGCGAATGCCCCGCAAGGCCATGCCGCACGACATGATCGTGCCGGTCGCCTTGTGCGAGGACGGGACCGCCTTCGTACGGGACTACCGCAGGGCTCCGATGGCGCTCACGCTTGGCGCGAACGGGTCCGGCAAGTCCATGTACCAGCGCAACCTGATCAAGGGCCTCGCTCAACTTCCGGTCGGTCTGGTCGGGATCGACTGCAAGCGCGGGGTGGAACAGAACGCCTACGCACCGCGCCTGTCAGCGCTGGTGACCAACCCCGATGAAGCCGCCTCCCTGCTCGCGGTGCTGGTCGCGGAGATGGAAGACCGCTTCGACCTGCTGAGCAAGCTCCGTGTCTCGGACCTGTGGGAGCTGCCGGAGAACCTGCGCCCGGTGCCCCTGGTCGTCCTGGTCGACGAGATCGCAGAACTCTTCCTGATCTCCTCCCGCAAGGACGAGGAACGCCGCGAAAGGCTCGTGACCGCGTTGATCCGGCTCGCACAGATGGCCCGCGCGGCCGGCATCTACCTGGAGATCTGCGGGCAGCGCTTCGGCCACGACCTGGGCAAGGGCGCCACCATGCTCCGTGCCCAGCTCACCGGCCGGGTCGTGCACCGCGTCAACGACAAGCAGACCGCAGAAATGGGCTTGGGGGACGTCGCCCCCGACGCGGTCCCCGCCGCAAGCCTGATCCCGATGAACCGCGCCGGCACCGCCGTTGCGGCGGACACCTCCGGCGGCTGGTCGAAGATCCGTACCCCGGAAACCTCCCGTGACGAAGTCGCCGCCGTCTGCCGGGACTTCCGTCACCTGGTCCCGGACCTCCCGTTCCTCGAACCCTTCCGCCCCGACGCGCTCGCGGAGGCGCCGGCGGACGGCCCGTCGCTGGTCAAGCCGCGACCGGTCACGGAGTAACACCCCTGCTCCACCGGTCGGCGCGACCGCCCTTCGCGCCAGGTCCCTACCCGGCCTATGCCGAAAACCGGAAGGAGGGCACCGCCCGTGGCCACACCTGACACTGCCCCACCCAAGACCGACAGCAAGGAATGCCCGGTCTGTAAGGGCACCGGTGAGGTCTCCCGCACCGTCCGCGTCGGTCGCAAGCGCCGCGCCGTCGGCGAGCAGGCCGGCCTCTGCCTCAACTGCCTCGGCTCCGGTCAGAGCCCCGACTGACCTCCGCCCGCTCCTGGGCTCGACTCCTGTGAAGGGATGTGTCACACATGCCCCGCTCCGCTGTCCGTCCGGATGCGGTCCTGATTCAGGCCGTGATCGCGGGTGCGCTGTCCTTCGCTCACCTGCACGACCTCGCGGCTGCGGCCGGGCAGTCCGGGTGGAAGGCCTGGGCCTACCCGGTCTCCGTCGACCTGCTGTTGGTCGCCGCATGGCGCCGGCTGCGGACCGTCCGGCGTGACCGCTCGGCCTGGACCTGGTTCGTGATCGCGCTGTCTGCCTCGCTCGGCGCGAACATCGCCACCGCCGGACTCCTCGACCTGGGCCAGGTGCCTTCCTGGCTGCGGATCCTCGTGGCCGGCTGGCCCGCCCTGGCCTTCCTCGGCGGAACCCTCCTCGTCCACTCGCCCACAGCCCCGCTCCCGGCTGACCCGATGCCGGAACACCGCACCGAGGAGCTGGCCGTGCCGGAAGTAGAGGTTCGCCGCACCGATGAGCCCGCTCCGGCTCCTGAACTGGACCCGGTGCCCGTGGAGTCTGCCGTTCCTACGCCGGTCGTCCCCGCTGCGTTGCTGGATCACGCCCGCAAGCTCGTGGAAGTTCACCGGGCCTCCACCGGGTCTCCGATGCCTGCCGACGTTCTCTCGGCCCGGCTCGGGCTGCCCGCCGACATGACCCGCGCGATCACTGACCAACTCCAACTTGCCTGAATCGAAGGGAGGTTCATCCGTGAATGCCTACCGCCGCTTTCGCAACGTGATCCGTATCGGGCCCGTCGAGGTCGGCACCTCCTACGACGGCCGCGGCCGCGAGATGCACACCGCCGTCTGTACCGCCCCCGGCTGCGGCTTCGCCTCCGACTACCCGACCCGGGCCGGCGCCGAACTCGCCGCCCGCACCCACCGCTGCAAGGCCTAGAAGGGACACGCCCTGTCATGCAGGTTCCGCTCTGGCTCGCTCTGCTCGCCGTCGGCTACCTCGGCGTCAAGCACGTCCGCCCGCCCTGGTGGCTCGTGGCCCTGCTCCTGATCGGCGGCTACCTCATCGCCGGAAGCTTCCTCGGCCCCGCCGTCGGCACCGTCATCGACAAGTAACCCAACCCGAAGGGACAAGCCTCGTGTTCACCCCGAAGTACCCGCCCCAGGACACCGCACCGCCCCCGACCACCATCCATCCGCAGACCACCACCCCGGCACCCGCCGTCCAGGCCCCGGCCCCGGTCGCCCCGACGGCCCCGGTGGCGAACCGGCCGGTAGTCCAGCTCACCCCGGGCAGCGCGCTCGCCCTCGCTGCCGGTGGAGGCGCCGTGGTCCTCGTCGTTGGCGCGGTCCTGGTCTCCCTGCTCCTGGCGGTCGCCATCACCGGCATGTCCGTTGCCGTGACCGCCGTTGTCCTCCGCTCGCTCGTCAACAACCAGAAGGGTCACTGACATGGGGATCTTCGGCCGCAAGAACAACGACCCCGAGCCTGCCCGCAACGAGGAGATGGTCGAACTCGGCCGCGAGTACGCCATCGCCCGCCGTCACCGTGACACCAAGGCCATGAATCGGATCATGCGGCAGGTCGGCAACGACAAGGACATGACCGACCTCAGCGACTTCCGCGAAGGCCAGGAGTCCTACGACTCCATCCCGCCCATCCGGCGCGGCCGCAACAACCGCCGTCGCTGAACGGCCCCCGGAGCGGCCTCGGTCGCCAAACTTCCGCCGCTCCGGGCGCCTGCCTCCTCATCCAGATCCAACGGACCCGAAAGGGAAGCCCCATCATGCCCCAGCGCGCCCAGAACACGCCCGTCTGCCGTGACTGCGACGGCTTCGCCACCGCCGCGATCACCACCGGCACCCGCAACGGCGACGGCAGCCGCGCCACCCTTACCGTCACCTGCCCGGCCTGCAAGGGCACCGGCAGCCTCCGCGCCTCGCGCACACAGGAGGTGACCGTCTGATGCCCCGCAACTGGAGCCGCGGCATCAGCCGCATCCACTCCGACGGACTCGACGGCGAGTACGAACGCGCGAAGAAGACCGCCAAGGCACACGAGCTGCACGACAGCGGACGCGACACCACGCCGTCCCGCCCCGGCCGCACGGACCTGTCCGGCCCGTCCAGCAGCGACGCCAGCACCCCGCAAAAGCGGCGCTGGGGGCGGTGACCGTGGCCCTTCTCGACTGGCGCTCGCCCGAGCACTTCGACCACACCGGCGACCAGCCGTGCGTGATCTGCACCAAGCCCACCCCGCTCCGCTCCGACCGAGGCAAGCCCGTCCACAAGGTGTGCGCCGAGGACTGGATCGACCGCCACCCGCCCAAGGGGGAGAACGCGTGACCAACGCCGCCACCACGGCGGGCCTGGACCCGGCCACCCTCACCGACCTGCTGAGGCTGGCCGGGTCCACCGGCTTTGACCGCATCCAGGACCAGATCCGCTGCACCGGCGGCTGCACCGACCCCATCCACCTGACCGGCTCCACCGTCACCCGCGACAAGACCACCGGCCAGGTCCTGCACCACTACTCGACCGACACCGAACCCGGCGGCCGACTCCGGATCGCCTGCGGCAACCGCCGCGCCTCCCGCTGCCCCGCCTGCGCCTGGACCTACGCCGGAGACACCTACCACCTCATCCGCGCCGGGCTCATCGGCGACCCCGACAAAGGCACCCCGCACACCATCCGCGACCACCCGCGCGTGTTCGCCACGCTCACCGCGCCGTCGTTCGGCCCGGTCCACAACCGGCCCGGCAACCGGCCCTGCCGCTGCGGCACCCACCACGCCGAAGACGCCTCGGAACTGGGGATCCCGCTCGATCCGGAGACGTACGACTACGCGGGCGCGGTGCTGTGGAACAACCACGCCTCTGACCTGTGGCGCTACTTCACGATCTACCTGCGCCGCGAGATCGCGAAGCGAGCCGGCCTCACCCAGAAGGACGCTCGCGAGGAGTCCCGGGTCTCCTTCGGCAAGGTCGCCGAGTACCAGAAGCGTGGGGCCGTGCATTTCCACGCCGTGATCCGCTTCGACGGACCGGACGGGCCCGACAGCCCGCCTCCGCCGTGGGCTACCGGCGATCTCCTCGACGGTGCGATCCGCGCCGCTGCCGCCCGCGTCGCCGTCGATGTCGACCCCGCTGGGGACCAGCCGGCCCGCACGCTGCGGTGGGGTGAACAGATCGACGTGCGCCCGATCCGGGCCTTCGGCGACGGCGAGGAGATCACCGAACAGGCCGTCGCCTCCTACGTCGCTAAGTACGCCACCAAGGCTGCCGAGACCACCGGCACCGTGGACCGCCGCATTGGCAACAGAGAGGCCCTCGACCTGCTCGGCGTGCCGGACCATCCGCGCCGGTTGATCGAGGCATGCCTCGACCTGCACCCGCTTTACCCCGACCGCAAGCTCCGGGACTGGGCCCACATGCTCGGCTTCCGCGGCCACTTTTCCACCAAGTCCCGCCGCTACTCCACCACCCTCGGCGCCCTCCGCCAGGTCCGCGCCGACTACCGGGCAGCCCAGCAACGCCATGCCCTGGGTCTGCCCGACCCCGACGACGAACCGGAGGCAAGCACCCTGACCCTCGCCCACTGGACCTACGCCGGCCACGGCCACACCCCCGGCGAATCCTGGCTCGCCGCCAACATCCGCCGCGACATCCAGCACAACCGGGAGATCGCCCGCGAAGAACTGCCTGCACAGCTCGCCCTGGAAGGAGCGCACGACCATGAATGAGCGGTACCTCAGCGTTGATCAGGTGGCCGAGATGCTCGGCACGACCGTGCGCTTCCCCCGGCGCCTGATCGAAGAGCGGCGGATCACCTACGTGAAGGTCGGCCGGCACGTACGCATCCCGGAGAGCGCCGTACGCGACTTCATCAGCGCCAACACCGTCGCACCGCGCCGCCGCGTCTCTGTTCGCCGGGCGGTGGCTGCCTGATGGCTGGAAAGCGTCGACAGTTCGGCCGGGTCCGCAAGCTCTCGTCCGGGCGCTATCAGGCCCGCTACGTCGGTCCTGACGGGGTTCTGCGGCCGGCGCCTGACACGTTCCGTACGAAGCGTGAGGCGGATGACTGGCTCGCCGACATGCAGACAGAGCTGCGGCAGGGCGATTGGAGGGACCCGGACGCGGCCAAGGTGCCGTTCGGGAAGTACGCGGTGGCCTGGGTGAATGAGCGTCCACTGGCGGTCAGCACGGCCGAGCTGTACGCGATCCTCGTACGGGTGCACCTGGCGCCCACCTTCGGGCGTCTGGCCATCGCCGACATCACCCCGGCTGCCGTCCGCACCTGGAGGCGTGCACGTCTGGACGCGGGTACCGGCCCGACCACCGTCGCCAAGGCCTACTCACTGCTCCGCACGATCATGGGCACGGCCGTGGGGGACGGTCTCATCCGCCGCAACCCGTGCCAGATCAGGAACGGTGGCACGGTGAGCACCCCGGAGCGGCCCACAGCTGCCGTCTCGGACGTCTTCGCCATCGCCGATGCCTCGCAGCCCCGCTACCGCGCCCTGGTCCTGCTCGGAGCGTTCTGTGCCCTGCGCTGGGGTGAGCTGGTCGCACTGCGCCGACGGGATGTCGACCTGGACGCGGGCATGATCCGGGTGCGCGGCTCGGTGGCCGAGCTGAACACCGGCAAGCACGTCTACAAGGCGCCCAAGAGCGAGGCGGGCAAGCGGTCCGTGGCCATCCCGCGCTCGATCCTGCCGGTGGTCGTCGCCCATATGAAGCAGTTCGCCGAGCTCGGTGCGGACGGCCGGGTCTTCGTCGGCGCGAAGGGCGCCACGCCCCGCCGGAACCACTTCAATGGCCTATGGCACAAGGCGTGCAAGGAGGCGGGCATCGAGGGTCTCCGGTTCCATGATCTTCGGCACACGGGCAACACCTTGGCGTCTCAGACGAACGCCAGCACACGCGAGCTGATGACCCGGCTCGGCCACAGCTCGACTCGCGCGGCGCTGATCTATCAGCACACCTCGGAGAGCCGTGAGCGGGAGATTGCCGACGGCGTGGACGCGGTGATTGTGGACGCTCTGAAGCGGCGTCGCCGGCCGATGGGGCACGCGGGGGACACGGAGGGCTGACCGGCCCCAAGAACGGACGAAGGCCCAGGGAGAGGAAAACACCCTCTCACCTGGGCCTTCGTCAAACAGAGCGGGCGACGGGAATCGAACCCGCGTAGCTAGTTTGGAAGACTAGTGCTCTACCATTGAGCTACGCCCGCAACAGTGCGCCGTCGGTCGGCGACCGCGGCACTGCAGAGCATCGTAGCGGGTCGCCCGCTGCGGAGGCCAACGTGTTGGACTGCGGCGACGCCGCGCGCGTGGCTGTGGGTAAAGCGGCCGACGGAACCGGCCGGGGCATGTACCCTACGTGTCGCACCAGACGGGGTGTGGCGCAGCTTGGTAGCGCGTCCGCTTTGGGAGCGGAAGGCCGTGGGTTCAAATCCCGCCACCCCGACCACCGGCTCACGTCACCGGATTGATCGCCTTTTGGGGCGCTGAGCGGCTGCGGTTACTATGCAAGCTGCGCGCCCGTGTGTCCCGGCCCACTCGGCCTACGAACTCCTCCGGGCGGCTAAATCCGCCGGACCAGTCTGGCTCCGGCAGAACCCAAGAAGTCAGCCACAAGGAGACCGAACCGTGAAGAGCGCCGTGGAGACCCTGAACCCGACCCGGGTTCGGCTCACTGTCGAGGTGCCCTTCGAGGAGCTCAAGGACAGCCTCGACGCGGCGTACAAGAAGATCAACCAGCAGGTCACGGTGAAGGGCTTCCGTAAGGGCAAGATCCCGGCCCGCGTCATCGACCAGCGGTTCGGCCGCGGTGCGGTGCTGGAGGAGGCCGTCAACGACGCGCTTCCGAAGTTCTACACCGAGGCGGTCAACGAGGCCGAGCTGAGCCCGCTGGGCCAGCCCGAGGTCGACATCACCGAGCTGAAGGACGGCGAGACGCTGAACTTCACCGCCGAGGTCGACATCCGCCCGGCCCTGGAGATCCCGGACTACTCCGGTATCGAGGTCGAGGTCGACGCCGTCGAGGTGACCGACGAGGACATCGAGAAGTCGGTGGAGCAGCTCCGTGAGCGCTTCGCCTCCACCTCCCCGGTCGAGCGTGCCGCCGAGGACGGCGACGTGGTCACCATCGACCTGGAGGCCAAGGTCGACGGCGAGGTCCTGGAGGACGGCGTCGCCAACGGCGTCTCCTACACCATCGGCTCGGGCGAGCTGCTGGACGGCATCGACGACGCCGTCAAGGGCGTGGAGGCCGGTGGCGAGGCCACCTTCACCTCCGAGCTGAAGGGCGGCTCCGCCACGGGCAAGGAGGCCGAGGTCACCGTCAAGGTCACCCAGGTCGCCGCCCGTGAACTGCCGGAGCTGGACGACGAGTTCGCGCAGCTCGCCTCCGAGTTCGACACGCTGGACGAGCTGAAGGCCGACAGCCGCAAGCGCCTGGCCAACATGAAGCAGTACGACCAGGCCACGCAGGCCCAGGAGCGCGTCCTGGAGAAGCTCCTCGAGCTGGTCGAGGTCCCGGTCCCCGAGAAGCTGCTCGAGGACGAGATCAACACCCGCAAGCACAACCTGGAGCACCACCAGCTCGGCCAGATGGGCCTCACCCTCGACAAGTACCTGGAGATCCAGGGCAAGACCGCCGAGGAGTTCGAGACCGAGACCCGCGAGGCCGCGGTCAAGGGCATCAAGACCCAGTTCGTCCTCGACGAGCTGGTCAAGAAGGAGAACCTCAACGTCAACCAGGAGGAGCTCACCG
The DNA here is from genome assembly GCF_040630895.1 of Streptomyces sp. NPDC005728. Taxonomy (NCBI): domain Bacteria; kingdom Bacillati; phylum Actinomycetota; class Actinomycetes; order Kitasatosporales; family Streptomycetaceae; genus Streptomyces; species Streptomyces sp. NPDC005728. The sequence continues at coordinate 49,851 of NZ_JBEXYL010000061.1, read as the reverse complement.
AGCACCTCATGCGGCGTGCGGCCTCCTCCGGCATGTCCCCCGACCAGTTCGCCCAGGCCGTCGTCGAGGGCGGCCAGGTGCCGCTCCTGGTCGGCGAGGTCGCCCGCGGCAAGGCCCTGGCCGTCGTGGTCGAGGCCGCCACGGTGAAGGACACCAACGGCGAGGTCGTCGACCTGGACGACGAGGACGAGACCGAGGCCGCCATCGAGACGGTCGAGGCCGCCGAGGGCTCCGCCGAGGACGCGGACGAGGAGAAGGCCGAGGGCTGAGTCCCACGGCGTCTCTGACGACGTAGACGGGCCCCTGGGGACTTTCCCCGGGGCCCGTTTGTCGTACCGGGGGCGAGGTCCTGCTCAGGGGCGCCGGGCTGATCGACATGCGGCTCCGCCGCGGGGCGCGACAAGCCACAACGCACCCGCAGCCGACCATGACGGATTGGCACCACGGCGCTACGCCCCCGGCGAACACTGGCTTCTCCGGGATTCCCCGAAGGGGCCGTCGCGTTAGGGTCCATGAAAGGCAGAACAATGAGACGGCCCGGCGCCGTCGTAAGACGAGCAGGTGGATACGTGACGAATCTGATGCCCTCCGCCGCCGGCGAGCCTTCCATCGGTGGTGGCCTCGGCGACCAGGTCTACAACCGGCTGCTCAACGAGCGGATCATCTTCCTCGGCCAGCAGGTTGACGACGACATCGCCAACAAGATCACCGCGCAGCTGCTGCTCCTCGCCGCCGATCCGGCCAAGGACATCTACCTCTACATCAACAGCCCCGGCGGCTCGGTGACGGCCGGCATGGCGATCTACGACACCATGCAGTACATCCCGAACGACGTGGTCACGATCGGCATGGGCATGGCGGCCTCGATGGGCCAGTTCCTGCTCACCGGCGGCACCGCCGGCAAGCGCTTCGCCCTGCCGCACACGGACATCATGATGCACCAGGGCTCTGCCGGCCTGGGCGGTACGGTCTCGGACATCAAGATCCAGGCCCAGTACCTGCTGCGGACCAAGAAGACCATGTCCGAGCTGACCGCGCTGCACTCCGGCCAGACCGTCGAGACGATCGTCCGCGACGGCGACCGCGACCGCTGGTTCACCCCGGAAGAGGCCAAGGAGTACGGTCTCATTGACGAGATCATCACGCACGCCTCGGGTGTTCCGGGAGGCGGCGGCACCGGTGCCTGACCGGCCCGGCCACGCCACGCACCGCCACGACCCCAGCCCCCAGAACGCCACCAGGACGGTGAACACCCTCATGAGCAACTTCCACGGCGCCGCCAGCGGCATGTACGAAGGTCCCCGGCCCGACAGCCGCTACGTCATCCCGCGCTTCGTCGAGCGCACCTCCCAGGGCATCCGCGAGTACGACCCGTACGCGAAGCTCTTCGAGGAGCGCGTGATCTTCCTGGGCGTCCAGATCGACGACGCCTCCGCCAACGACGTCATGGCGCAGCTGCTGTGCCTGGAGTCGATGGACCCGGACCGGGACATCTCGATCTACATCAACAGCCCCGGTGGCGACATGACGGCCCTCACGGCCATCTACGACACCATGCAGTTCGTGAAGCCCGACATCCAGACGGTGTGCATGGGCCAGGCGGCCTCCGCCGCGGCCATCCTGCTCGCCGCCGGTACGCCGGGCAAGCGCATGGCGCTGCCGAACTCGCGCGTGCTGATCCACCAGCCGGCCGGCTCCACCGGCCGTGGTCAGCTCTCGGACCTGGAGATCATCGCCAACGAGTTCACCCGGATGCGTACGCAGCTCGAGGAGATGCTCGCCAAGCACACCAACCGGCCGATCGAGAAGGTCCGCGAGGACATCGAGCGCGACAAGATCCTCACGGCCGAGGAAGCGCTGGAGTACGGCATCGTCGACCAGATCATCTCCACCCGGAAGATGAACAACGAATCGGTCCGCTGACGCGGGTCGACGCAACTGTCGACGTATTCTCTGTCCCTCTTGGCACGGTGCACGTCAAAGTGAACCCTGCCAAGGGGGGCCCGAACACGGGGCCCGGCAAGGTACCGTCGGACATAAGGCAGCACCAGGAGCCGCTGGATTCGAAAGCGTCCAGGCGTCTCCCAGGCGAAGGGGAAGCACACCGTGGCACGCATCGGTGACGGCGGCGATCTGCTCAAGTGCTCGTTCTGCGGCAAGAGCCAGAAGCAGGTCAAGAAGCTCATCGCAGGGCCCGGTGTGTACATCTGCGACGAGTGCATCGATCTCTGCAACGAGATCATCGAGGAGGAGCTCGCGGAGACGAGCGAGGTCCGCTGGGAGGAACTCCCGAAGCCCCGCGAGATCTACGAGTTCCTCGAGGGCTACGTCGTCGGCCAGGAGGCCGCGAAGAAAGCCCTCTCCGTCGCGGTGTACAACCACTACAAGCGGGTCCAGGCGGGCGAGAACGGCGGCGCCCAAGGCCGTGACGACGCCATCGAGTTGGCGAAGTCCAACATCCTCCTGCTCGGCCCCACGGGCTCCGGCAAGACCCTCCTCGCGCAGACCCTGGCGCGGATGCTGAACGTCCCGTTCGCGATCGCCGACGCCACGGCGCTGACCGAGGCGGGCTACGTGGGCGAGGACGTCGAGAACATCCTCCTGAAGCTGATCCAGGCGGCCGACTACGACGTCAAGAAGGCCGAGACGGGGATCATCTACATCGACGAGATCGACAAGGTCGCGAGGAAGAGTGAAAACCCTTCCATCACCCGCGACGTCTCGGGCGAGGGTGTCCAGCAGGCCCTGCTGAAGATCCTGGAGGGCACCACGGCCTCCGTCCCGCCGCAGGGCGGCCGTAAGCACCCCCACCAGGAGTTCATCCAGATCGACACGACGAACGTCCTGTTCATCGTGGGTGGTGCCTTCGCCGGTCTGGAGAAGATCATCGAGGCGCGCGCGGGCGCCAAGGGCATCGGTTTCGGCGCGACCATCCGCTCCAAGCGGGAACTCGCCTCCAAGGACATCTTCGAGGACGTCATGCCGGAGGACCTGGTCAAGTTCGGCATGATCCCCGAGTTCATCGGCCGGCTGCCCGTGATCACCTCCGTCCACAACCTGGACCGCGAAGCGCTCCTCCAGATCCTGGTCGAGCCCCGCAACGCCCTGGTGAAGCAGTACCAGCGCCTCTTCGAGCTCGACGGCGTGGAGCTGGACTTCGAGCGCGAGGCCCTGGAGGCCATCGCGGACCAGGCCATCCTCCGCCAGACCGGCGCCCGCGGCCTGCGCGCCATCATGGAGGAGGTCCTCATGTCGGTGATGTACGAGGTCCCGTCCCGCAAGGACGTGGCGCGGGTCGTCATCACGGCGGACGTCGTTCACTCGAACGTGAACCCGACGCTGATTCCGCGGGATGCGCGGGGCCGGGGGCCGGGAGAGCAGAAGACGGCGTAACAGCCCCGTACGACGCCGAAGGGGCGTCCCGACCGGAATTTCCCCGGCGGGACGCCCCTTCGGCGTACGGGCAGGGCCGCTCAGGCGCCCGCTGCGGCGCCGGAGCGGTGCAGGGCGGTGCACACGGCCCGCAGCGACGCGGTCTCCGTGTCCGGCGCGAAGCCGCAGCCCCAGTGGGGCCGGCCGCCGACCTCGCAGCGTGCGTACACGAGGGTGCCCTCGACCCCGGCCAGGGTGACGCGCTGGGCGCTGTGCTCCAGCACCTCCACCGGCCGCCCGTCGCCCCCGAGCGCGTCGGCGAACGCGGACGCCACGTCCGCACCCGAACCGCTCACCGTCCGGGACTCACCGTCGACGGCCAGCTCCGCCTTCAGCGCGGTCACCCCCGACGGCCCCGCCGACGTCTCGTACCGCAGCAGCGCGACCCGCGGAGCTTCGGGCAGCAGCTCCCCCGCGAACACTGCCCACAGCTCCTCCGCCGGCACCTCCCGGCCCTCCCCGTCGGACAGCGCCTGCACCAGGGCCGACACCTCCGCCTGGAGCCCGCGGGGCAGCCGCAGCCCGTACAGCGAGCCGAGCAGGTAGTCCACGCCGCCCTTCCCCGACTGGCTGTTGACGCGGATGATCGCCCGGTAGGACCGCCCGATGTCCTTGGGGTCGACGGGCAGATACGGCACGTCCCAGCCGAACTCGGCCAGCGGCACGCCCGCTTCCGCCGCGTCCTGCTCCAACGCCTTCAACCCCTTGTTGATGGCGTCCTGGTGGGACCCGGAGAACGAGGTGTGCACCAGCTCGCCCGCGTACGGGTACCGCTCGTGCACCCGCATCCGGGTGCAGTCCTCCACCACCTCGCGGACCGAGTCGAGGTCGGAGAGGTCGATCTGCGGGTCCACGCCCTGGGTCATCAGGTTCAGCGCCAGGATGACCAGGCAGACGTTGCCGGTGCGCTCGCCGTTGCCGAACAGGCACCCCTCGATGCGGTCCGCCCCGGCGAGCAGCCCCAGTTCGGCGGAGGCCACCCCGGTGCCGCGGTCGTTGTGCGGGTGCAGCGACAGGCACACGTGCTCGCGCCGGGACAGGTTCCGGCTCATCCACTCGACCTGGTCGGCGAACAGGTTGGGGGTCGAGCACTCCACCGTCGACGGCAGGTTGAGGATGATCTCCCGGTTCCGGTCCGGCTCCCACGCGTCCATGACGGCCTCGCAGATCTCCAGCGCGAAGTCCGGCTCCGTCTGCGAGAACGACTCGGGCGAGTACTGGAAGCCGATCCGTCCGGGACGGCGGTCGGCCAGCTCCCGGCAGAGCCTCGCGTGGTCCACGGCCAGCCGGACGACCCCGGCCCGGTCCATGCCGAAGACCACCCGGCGCTGTGTCGGCGAGGTCGAGTTGTACAGGTGGGCGATGGCTTGCGGGGCCCCCTCCAGCGCGTCGAACGTGCGCCGTATGAGGTCCTCGCGGGCCGGCACGATGGCCTGGACGAGCACGTCCTCGGGGATCTCGTCGTCCTCGATCAGCCGGCGGACGAACGCGAACTCGGTGTCGCTCGCGGCCGGGAAGCCGACCTCGATCTCCTTGTAGCCCAGCCGCACCAGCAGCCGGAACAGGCGTGTCTTGCGCTCCAGGTCCATCGGGACCGGGAGGGCCTGATTGCCGTCCCGCAGGTCGGTGGAGAGCCAGCGCGGCGCCCGGGTCAGGCGCCGCCGGGGCCAGGTGCGGTCGGCCAGGTCCACCGTGGGGGCCGGCCGGTAGCGCGCGTACGGCAAGGAAGTGGATCGCTGCCGGGGGAAATCCACCGGAAACGTGTCTTTGCTCATGAGCGTTCTCCCTGAAACGGATGCGATCGGCTCATGGGGCCACGGCGAACCGTCCGGCGCTCCCTCGGGCCGGTCAGTCGGTGTCGCTGCCCGGTTGCTTCCTCCGGACCGCCCGCAGAGCGTCGGGGCCGCAGGCCAGGGCCCCGATGACGATGGCGCAGATGGGCAGGGCCATGCCGAGCCGCAGGACATCGGCATAGGCGGCCGACGCGTCCGGAGTGCGGCCCGCCATGCGCTGCTCGATCAGCAGGTTGACCAGGGTCACCGCGATGACCGGGCCCAGCTGGCGCACGGTGTTCAGCACACCGGAGGCCGCCCCCGCCAGCTGGGGTGGCATCCCGCGCATGGCGACCGCGGCCAGCGGGGCGATCAGCAGGCCGTTGCCGAGCCCGATGACCACCATGGGCGGCAGGAACTGGGCCCAGGCCGTGTCGACGTCCATGACCGCGGTCGTCCACACCATGCCGACGACGGTCAGGACCAGACCGGCCAGCAGGATCGACCGCGCCTCGAAGCGGTCCGTGAACCGCCCGGCGAACGGCGCGAGCGCGGTCGAGATCAGCGCCGGAGGGGCCAGGGCGAAGCCGGCCCGCAGCGCGCTGAAGCCCAGCACGGACTGGAAGTACAGGGTCAGCAGCAGCATCAGCGCGATGATCCCGAAGGCCACGGAGGCCGCCACGACCAGCATGGCCGAATAGTTCCGGTCCCGGAACAGCGCGAACGGCACCAGCGGCTCCGACTCCTGCCGGCGCCGTTCGTGCACCACGAACCCGGTGCCCAGCACGAGGGAGGCGGCCAGCAGGACGAGCACCCAGGGTGCCCAGTCGTAGCGTGCGCCCTCCATGAGCGGGAAGGTCAGACAGAACAGCCAGGCCGCCGAGAGGCCGATCCCGCCCAGGTCGAGCCGGTGCCGGCGGTCGAAGCGGAGGTCGGGCACCGCCAGCAGGGTCAGCACGACGGCCGCCGCGCCCACGGGGACGTTCACGAAGAAGATCCACTGCCAGCTCAGCGTGGTGACGAGCACACCGCCGAGGGAGGGACCGACGACGGCGGCGACACCGCCGACAGCCCCCCACACCCCGAGCGCCAGCCCGCGCCGCTCCGCCGGGAACAGGCTGACGATCATCGACATGGTCTGCGGCAGCAGCAGCGCGGCACCGAGGCCCTGGAACGCCCGTGCGGCGATCAGGGCACCGATGCTGTCCGCCAGACCGCAGACCAGGCTGAACACCGTGAAGACGATGACGCCCAGGAGAAAGAGCCGACGGGGACCGTACAGGTCGCCCAGCCGTCCCGCCGTGATCAGCAGGACGGCCACCACCAGGACGTAGGCGTTGACCGCCCACAGCACGTCGCCGAGCGACGCGCCTAAGTCCTGCCGGATGTCGGGGATGGCGATGTTGACGATCGACACGTCGAGCATCGTCAGGAAGAACCCCAGGGCGAGCACGACCAGGCTCGTCCACGGACTCGTCCGCCACCCTCGTCGCGCGTCGGCCTTCTGCTGGACCGATGTCATGCGTCCCTCCACACAGCCGGTGGCACCTTGTTGGTGCGCTCCACCCGGCTGAGTCTGCCCACACGGCGTGCCGTGATCGAGCCCGGATAGCGCGTGTGCACGGCGGCCAGGTGGTAGAACTCGGCCGTCAAGTGCTGCCGCACGTCCTCGGGTTCGGCGCCGCCGGTGAACTCCAGGGTCAGCGCCGTGGCCGCCCTCAGCTCGTCGGTGGCCCGCGTCAGCACCAGCTGTGCCTCGTCCACGCCGGGCAGCGTGCGCGCCCGGGCGAGCACCTCGCCGACGCTGAACAGGGCGCTGCGCAGACTCACCGCGTCGTCGGCACGGCCCAGCACCCGCAGCGCGTCCGGCCGTCCGCAGCGGCACTCGGCGGCCGCCAGCCGGTCCCCGAGCCGGTAGCGCACGGCCGGCATGGTCCAGCCGTCGCCGATCCGGGTGAGCAGGGCGCCGGCCTCCTCCAGCTCCAGCATCTGATCCGGCATCAGATGCAGCGTCTGCAGGTCGCAGGCCGGGGTGTTGGTGCCGATGATGTACGTCTCCACCGAGCCGTAGTTGGCCCAGAACCCCGCATCGGGGAAGGCCTTGACGACGCTGCTGTGCTTGGCGTCCGTCCAGGGCTCGGCCATCCAGATGATGCCGCGGACCGGGAGCGGTTCGCCGGCCAGCAGGACACCCTCGGCGAAGTCCGCGAGCGCCGTCGGAGTGCCGGCGAGGGTGTCCACGCCGATCTCCCGGAACATCGGCAGCCACCCGCCGACGTCCTCCGGGGCGAACGGCCCGGACGGTACGACGGTGCAGCCGACCTGTTCGGCGAGGGTCTGCATGTAGTAGTGGGAGGCCCACAGACGGCCGGGATTGAACAGGTTGAGCATGACGCTGTCCTGCGTCAGCGGCCGCCACTGCTCCAGCAGCCGCCCGCACGCCTGGTGGTAGGGCACGTACGTGAGCTTCGGCTTGCCGGTGGTGCCCCCGCTCGACATCACGACCGCGCCCCGCCCGGGCGCGGCCTGCCGGGTGACCTCCAGGATCTCCTTCGGGCCGGTCACCGCCAGATCGGCCGGGCCGGAGGCGTCCGCAGGCACCTGCGCGCCGCCGCGGGACTGCAGCTCCCGGGCCCGGGCCAGCACGTCCTGCCAGGCCAGGTCGCCGATGACCGCGGTCATGCGGAGGCCTCCGCGCGCTCGGCGATCCAGCGGGCGTGAGCCTCGACGTAGGCGCGGAAGCGGCCCTCGATGACCGCGTGCTGGATCTTGGCGACCTCCTCGGTGGTGGCGTAGCCGCACGCCCCGTCCGGCTCGACCTCCGACAGCCAGAACTGCTTGCCGTCCCACAGGAAGTCGGCGCAGAAGTACGGCATGTCCAGCTTGGCGGCGATGTAGTCGATGGAGCTCTCCAGCTCCTTGGGCAGCTCCGGGTACTCCAGCCGGCCGCCGTTGACGAGGTTGGCGGTGAGCGAGGCACCCTGCGGGATGCGCCGCAGCACGGTGTGGGCCTTGCCGTCGATGACGTACACCCGGAAGTCGTTGACGCCCTCGCCGAGGTAGGGCTGCACGACCAGAGCCGTGTCGGCGCCGCCGGCCAGGCCGATGACACCGCGCAGCTCGTGGTCGTTGCGGACGAGGCACACGCCCTGGCCCATGCCCCAGTAGGCGGGCTTGACCAGCAGCGGGTAGGTGAGGCCGGTCAGCGCGGGCTTGTAGTGCCGGCTGATGGAGTCGCGGCCCGAGCCGATGCGGACGGTGGGCACCCGGGGGACGGGGCAGTCCCGCAGGAAGAGCATCGTCGCCATCTTGTCGGTCGTGATGTACGACGTGTGCGGGGGGATCGGCAGATAGAACCCGGCCTGCTCCAGGATCGTGTAAGCGAACAGCTGGTTGCAGACCTCGGGGACCTGGTGCGGCAGCGACCACAGCGAGGTCACCAGGATGGTGTCCTGCGGGGTGATCCGCTCGCCGTCGAGGAACACGGCCGGCTCGCCGTCGCCGGTGGCGTCCACCGAGAGCGCCTCGGCCTTGTGCAGGGACATCCGCAGGCCGCAGTCGGCGGCGATCTTCGTGTACGTCGTCCAGATGGCCGCGGCCTCGGCCTCCCGCTGGCGCAGGGTGCCGCGGTCCGGGTAGATCCAGCACAGCCGGCTGGCGAGCTGCCCGGTTGCTGCTTCGGTCATGGCGGAGTTCACCTTTCCGTCGTCTCAGGGGCCAGGAATGCGCGGACCGTGCCGCAGAACCGCTCCGGCTGCTCCAGGAAGCAGAGGTGCCCGGAGTCCTCCAGAAGCTCCAGCCGGGCCCGCGGGAACGCCTTGGCGAGCCAGGTGCCGACCTCGGGCGGGTAGACCTGGCTCCGGGCGCCGTGAACCAGCAGGGTCGGGACGTCGATCCCGCCCACCCGTGGGCGCCAGTCCTCGCGCAGTACGTCACCGAGCAGCCCTTGCAGGGAGGCGGGCGAGGTCCGCCGGGCGCGCTCCACGAGCGGTTCCACCACGGCCGGGTCCGGCGTCGTACCGGCCGCGAAGGAGCCGCGCACCAGGTTCTCGGCGACCGCGCCCGGGTCCGACCCGGCGCTGGCCAGCAGGCCGGCGGCGGCCTCGGCGTCGAGGGTGCCGAAGGCGGCGTACGGCCAGCCGTCCTCGGCCAGCAGCCACGGCGTCTGCTCGACGGAGACCAGCGCCCGCACCCGCCCGCTGCCGTACTGCTCCAGATACGTCCAGGTGACGGTCGCGCCCAGGGACCAGCCGAGCAGGGCCACGTCCTGGAGGCCGAGCCCGTCGAGGACCTCGGCGAGACCGGCGGCGGCCGCGGCGAGCGTCGGGGCGTCGCCCGCCGGCGAGCCGCCATGGCCCGGCAGGTCCACGCTCACCACCGTGTGGTCGCGGGCCAGGCCGGCCACCACGGGGGCGAAGAACTCCTGGTCCGCGGCGAGCCCGTGGACCAGCACGACGGCAGGACCGCTGCCGGTGCGTTCGTGGTTCAGCATCGCTTCTCACCCACCCGTCCGGTTACCGGTCAGCGCGAAGCGTGCCCGCAGCCGCGGCTTGTCGATCTTGCCGACCGGGGTGCGGGGAATCGCGTCGACCACGTGTACGGCGGCGTCCAGCCCGTGGCCGGACAGCACCGCGTCGACCTGCTTGAGCGTGTCCTCGGCCGGTCCTTGCGGGGCCGGCCGGACCACCACCACGACCCGGTCGGTGAACGACCCCGGGTCGACCGGCAGCACCACGGCCTCGGTACCCGGGCAGGCCTCGGCGATCTCGGCGTCCAGGACCGGTGCGAGGACGGGCCCGCCAGGAGTGGTCAGGACCTCGGAGACGCGGCCGACGATACGGAACCCGCCGCCCGGCACCTCCTGCGCCACGTCCCCGGTCCAGAACTCGCCGTCCCGGAAGGTGCGCGCGTTGGCCTCGTCCGCGAACAGGTAGCCCTCGCTCGTGCAGTCCGAGCGCAGCACCAGCTCACCGGTGTCCGGGACCCGCTCCGACAGCGGCGCGATCCGTGCACCCACCCCGCGCACCGGCACCATCGCCCCCGACGTCTGCACCTCGTCGGCCATGTTGCCCAGCGCGATGCCGAACTCCGTGGAGCCGTAGATCTGCCGGATGCGGATGCCCAGGACCTCTGCCGCCTCCCGTACGACGGCCGGGCTGAGGTAGGCGCCGCCGCACAGCGGCCGGCGCAGTGCCGACAGGTCCGCGTCCGGCCGGATCCGCGCGGCCTCGACCAGGCACGCGTAGTGGCTCGGCAGGGCGCTCGTCACGGTCGCCCGCTGCTCGCCCAGCCGTCGCAGATGGTCCTCGGCCGGGGCGGTGGGGTCGGCCAGCACCAGCCGGGCCCCGCTCAGCAGAGCGGCGAAGACGTGCAGGTCGGTGGCGTGGGCGACGTCCAGTGGGTGGCGGCAGTAGAAGACGTCGTCGGCCGTCACACCGGTGTCCGCGATCCAGCGGCGCCGCTCGGTGACGAACTTGTCCTGCCGCCAGACCATCATCTTCGGGAAGCCCGTCGACCCCGAGGTCCACAGCTGCCGGAACAGGCCCGCGTGCGGCTGTGCGGGCAGCGGGGCGGGCGGCGCGGCGGAGTCCGCCACCGCCGCCGGCGGGACCGTGCGGACGGCGTCCGCCGCCGCGTGATGCGGCCGGTCGGCCACCAGCAGGACCGGCCGGGCCAGTTCGAGGGCGCGGGCCGTCTCCTCCGGGGTGAAGTCGCCCATCAGCGGCACATAGCGGGCGCCGAGCCGGGCCGCCGCGAGGATCAGTCCGACGTAGCGGGCGCTGTTGGGCAGGGCGAAGGCGAGGGTGTCGCCCGGACGCACCCCGTGGGCGTGCAGCCCGGCGGCGAGCCGTTCGACGAGCGGGAGCAGTTCGCCGTAGCGGACCTCGCTCCCGTCCACGTCGGTGATCGCGACGTCGTCGGGCCGCCGCGCGGCGGCCCCGGCCACCGCCTGGCACAGCACCGCACCCGCGCGGCCGGTCACGGTGTCCGTCATGAGGCGACCCAGGCGGCGTAGGTGCCGTAGCGCCAGTCCTTGGCCAGGCAGTCGACGTGGCTGAAACCGACCTTGCGCAGCCACTCGAACTGCATCTCCAGCGTGGCGCAGATGTCGATCTTCATGCGCTCCTTGCCCGCCTCCCACTCGTCGGGCGGGCACTGCTCACGCTGGACGTGGGCCTCGTGCTGGTAGTCGTACATCGCGTCGACGGCGGCGTTCGGACCGCAGAACTGCTCGACGTTGACGAAGATCCCGCGCGGGGTGAGGACCTGGTGGATGCGCCGGAACAGGTCCTCCTTCTCCGCGTGGGTGAGGTGGTGGATCGCGAGACCGGAGACGACCGCGTCGAACGGCCCCTGCGGCAGCGGGTCCTTCATGTCGGCGACCCGGACCGTGACGCGCGGGTTGTCTGCGAACCGCTCCCTGGCCTTCTGAAGCATCGCCGACGAGTGGTCCACGAGGACGAGTTCGGCCTCGGGGAGCCGTTCCAGCAGGGCCCCGCCGAGCAGCCCGGTGCCGGCGCCGAGGTCGAGGATGCGGGCCCGCTCGGGCACCGTCTCCACGACCGCGTGGACACCGCTGGCGTAGATCAGGTCGAAGGAGGGGATGAGCTTGCGCCGCATCGAGTCGAAGGTGCTGGAGTTCCAGATCTCGGGCTTCTTGGCCGTGGTCATTGCGTGATCTCTCCGTTTCTCTGAGCTGAACAGGCGGGGGAGGCCGGCCGGTTGGCGGACGGCCACCGCACGGCCGGGTGCGGCACCGATGTGGTCGGTGCTGCGGTGGTGCACTCCGGCCCTGACCCGGGCATCGGCGGTGTCCTCGGCGAGCCGGCCCAGTGGGTGCTGGTGCGCAATTCGGTTCCTTGTCGGCAGGTCGGGCGAGCGTGGGTCACGGGACGCGTGGACGGACGGTCCCGGGCGCCCGGGACCGTGCCGGGCCCGGGCACCGCGAGCGGACGGGACACGGCGGTCAGCGGCGCGGGGCCGCCGGCGCCTCGGCGGTGCCGGGGTTCAGCACCAGAGCGCGGAGTTGAAGTACGGGTCCTGGTCCGGGCGTCGGCCGGCGAGGCGGTGCGCGACGAGTGCCGCGAGGCCTTGCGTGCCCTCGGGGGACATGACCGAGTAGTGGTCTCCGTCCACCAGGCACGGCTTCACGTCGCCGTCCAGGCCCTGCTCCAGCGGGACGAGCCCGGGGAACGTCCGGCCGTCGCTGCCCCGCGCCCGCACCAGCAGCAGCTTGGCGGGGACCCCGACCGGCCGGTGGGCCTCCAGCAGCGCGGAGTTGCTCGCGTACACCTCGAACAACCGGAGCAGATCCTCCTCGGCCAGCGGCCCGCCCAGCAGCCCGGCGGCCACCACGGACTCCTGCACGGAGAGCAGGCACGCCGCCCGGTCGTCCCGCTCGGACAGACCCTCGGGGACGTGCGCCCGCGCGTCCGCGCCCTGGGCCAGGTCGGAGAAGAAGCCGGTGACCCGTTCGCGGAAGGTCGCCGGGGGTACGCCGGGATCGCCGGTGAAGGAGTCGATCGCCGTCACCGACGCCACCGAACGGCCCCGCGCCGCGAGCCGGCCGGCCAGACTGACGGCGATCGTGCCGCCCATCGACCAGCCGACCAGGTGCAGTTCGCCGTACGGGAGCGCCTCCTGCAGAGCGCTCGCGTAGCCCGCCACCAGTTCTGCCATGTCGCCCGCCGGACGTTCGCCCGGCAGCAGGCCCGGGGCACGCAGCCCGTGCACGGCGACGCCGGCCGTCACCGGGTGGTCGCCCAGCGCCCGCACCAGCCGCTCGTAGCACAGCACGTCGCCGCCGACCGGGTGCACGACCACCAGATGGCGCCGGGTGCCGGTCCCCTCCTCGGCGTCCTTGACGCGCACCAGCGACGAGACGGACTGCCGCACCTCGGCGTCACCGCCGAGCTGGGCGGCCTGCTCGGCGACCGTGCGCCCGCGCATCAGCGCGGCCAGCGGGAGGGCACGGTCGAACGTCTCCCTGATCCGGTGGAACAGGCGCACGGCCAGCAGGGAGTTGCCGCCCAGGGCGAAGAAGTCGTCCGTGACGCCGCGCACTTCGGTGCCCAGCACCTCCTGCCACAGGGTGAGCAGCCGGCCTTCCTCGGCGGTGCGCGGCGCGACACCCGTCCCGGACCGGCCCCCGGACGACGCCGGCGCCTCGGCCGCGGAGGTGTGCCGTTCCAGCAGCGCCTTGCGGTCCACCTTGCCGTTGGAGCTGAGCGGGAGCTCGGCCACGGTGTCGATCGTGGCCGGGACCATGTACGGCGGCAGCTGCGCGGCGAGTCGGGCGCGCAGATCGGTGGGATCGGGCCGGGCGCCGGGCGCCGGGGTGACGAACGCCGCCAGGTAGGAGTTGCCCGGGGCTCCCGCGACCACGGCCACCGCCGTCTCCACGTCGGGCCGGGCCGCCAGCCGGGTCTCGATCTCGCCCAGCTCGATGCGATGTCCGCCGATCTTGACCTGGTCGTCCTCGCGGCCCAGGAACTCCAGGACACCGCCGGGCCAGTAGCGGGCCCGGTCACCGGTGCGGTACAGGCGTTCCCCGGTCCCGGGGCGGGCCACGAAGGAGGCCTTCGTCAGCTCGGGCGCGTTGCGGTAGCCGTCGGCGAGCCCCACGCCGCCGATGTAGAGGTCGCCGGGGACCCAGACGGGAGCGTCGGCCAGCTCACGGTCGAGGACGTGCATGCTCTGGTTGTCGAGCGGAAAGCCGTACGGCACGCTCGACCAGCCGTCCGGCTGCTGCTCGGTCCAGAAGTGGTTGGACCAGATGGACGCCTCGGTGGCGCCGCCCATGGCGAGCACCCGGGCGGACGGGCACACCCGCGCGATGCGGTCCAGCAGCGGCAGCGGGATCCAGTCGCCGCTGAGCATGATGAGCCGCAGCGAGCCGAGTACGTCGGCGGCCCGGTCGCCGAAGTACTCGAGGGTGAGCTGGAGCAGCGCGGGCACCGAGTTCCACACGGTGACCCGGTGGCGTCGGCACAGCTCCCCCCAGCTCTCCGGATCGGGGACCTCGCTCTCGGGCGGGACGACGACGGTGCCGCCGGTCCCGAGGATCCCGAAGATGTCGAACACGGACAGGTCGAAGGCGAGCGAGGAGACCGCGAGCACCCGGTCCGCGCCGCTCAGCTCCAGCCGTCCGGCCAGGTCCCGCAGCGTGTTCGTGGCGGCCCCGTGCGAGATCACCGCGCCCTTGGGCGTGCCGGTCGAGCCGGAGGTGTAGATGACGTAGGCGGTACGCGCACGGCCGCCGCCGGGCCCGCCGGGCCCGCCGAGCCCGTCGGGCGCCGGGGCCGTCCCGGCCGGGACGGCGGGGTCGGGCAGCTCGACCACCGGAAGGCCGGCGAGGCCCTCCTGCGGTGCGCCCGGGAGCGTGACCACCGCCGCGGCGCCGCTCTGCCGGAGCACCTCGGTGACGCGCGGGGCGGGCCAGCTCGGGGCCATGGGCAGGTAGGCCCCGCCGGCCCGCAGGATGCCGAGCACGGCCACGCTCTGCTGCCAGGACCTGGGCATCCGGACGGCGACGAGGTCGGGCCGGGCCGGTTCGCGGCCGATGCCCGCCTCGCGCAGCCGGGTCGCCAGGACGCCCGAGAGCCGGTCGAGATCGGCGGCGCTCAGTGCGCGTTCGGCGTCGACCACGGCGACCGCGTCGGGACGGCGGCGCAGTTGGTCGAGGGCGGCCTCGTGCAGTTCGCCGTCGAGGCCCTCGGCGGCCGTGTCGTTGGCGCGCCGGCGCTCGGCGAGCTGTTCCTCGGGCAGCGGTGCGGGTTCGGTGCGGTGCCAGGCGTGGCCGTCGCCCGCCAGCTCCCGCAGCCTGCGCAGATGGTAGGCGGCGAGTTCGTCGACGAGGCCCGGCGGGAAACTCGCCCGGTCGTGGTCGAAGTTGCAGACCAGGTCCCCGGACTGCTCGTAGACCTGGTGGTCGAGCAGGATCTCCGGGGTGCTGATGGCGCTGTGGACGAGCGTGGCGCCCGGCAGGTCGAGGCGGAAGCCGTCGGTGATCCCCTCGACCAGGTCGAGTCCGCTGCTGAAGACCACGGGGACGGGGTTGCCGCTCTGGCCGCGCCGCCGGTTCAGCCGGCGCCCGACCTCGACACCGGAGACCTCACCGGCCTCCAGGGAGGTGTAGAGGTACTCCTGGTAGGCATGGCACCGCTCGGCGAAGGAGCCCTCCTGCGGGTCGTAGGGGACGATCACCGTGCTGCCGCCGCACCCCCACATGCGCTCGGCGCCGAGCCGGCCGCCCGGCCGGTGCGAGGCGAGCACGGTGACGCTGCCGGAGCGGCCGCCCGACCATCGGAGCAGGCATTCCACATACAGCCCGAACAGCGCCGCGCCCGGGGACAGACCCGCTTCGGCGGCGTGCCGGCGGAAGCGGTGCCAGGTGTGGGGGGCGAGGCGGTGCCCGGTGCGGTGCAGGGCCTTCGCGCCGATGGCGCCGGGGCCGTCGCCCGCCGCGGCCCGGGCTTCGTCGACCGCCGAAATGCGGGGCAGGTCCGGTGCGGGCGGAAGGGAGGCGAGCCGCTCGTCCCACTGGCGCGAGGCCGCTCTGTAGGCGGCGGAAGAGGTGCGGTTCTCCTGTCCCCGGAGATATTCCTCGAAAGTCAGGACCTCGAGTTGCGGCCGATACGCGGGATCCTTGTAGCAGCGGGCGAGTTCCGCGAAGAAGAGCTGGATCGTGACGCCGTCGAATGCGGTCAGCCGGAGGGCGATCTGGAGATGCGCAGATCCGTCCGGCAAGGACACCAGGCGCAGCAGGAACGGGAATCCGGTCTCGTGCCCGGGTATGTCCGACGGAATGGAATTCCGTAATTTCTCAAGTTCTTCTCGAGCGCCGTTCGAGGGAAACCGCGAAAGGTCGTACAGGGCGAGCGGAGAGGCGTTCTCACCGGTGTCCGGCGAAGAGGTGAAGGATTGCGTTCCGTCGGCGGCGATCCTCAGCCGGAGTGCCGGGTGTGCCTGTCGCATCCGGGTCAGCGCGGCGCCGAGGCGCGCGGGGTCCGGGGCGGTGCCGGCCGGGAAGCGGTACTCGTGGATGTAGAGGGCCGGGGCGGCCAGTCGGCCCACGCCCTGCTCGCCGACGAAGTACGCCTGCTGGAGATCGGTGAGCGGAAGACCGCCGGCCGGGCTCTCCGTCTTTTCCTTCAGGAGCGAACTGAGTTCATCGATACAGGATTGGATCACTGCCCTGGCACGTTCGTCGATACATCGGTCCAGGGCTCGCGAAGTGGATTGAATGTATTCGGAAAGATCGCTTTCTCCGTGGTGCGCCATGGACACATTACCCCCTGCTGGCATGTCCGAAAGCGTCTGGATGGCTGATCGCCAAAGTGATTGAAGAGAGAAGGGCGGAATGCGACCGTAGTCGCTTGAACACCGGGAGGCGAGAGAACCACATGTGACGTACGTCACTCTGTTGGCGGAATGGTTCACTCACGATGAGACCATGTTGTCGCCCATGGGAATGAATATTTCCGGTACCACAGGCGCCCGTATCGGTGAGATCGAATTGCAGCGCGACACGAGCGAAAGTCAAGCGTATTTGGAGCCGATGCGGACCGCCTTACGGAACTCGAGGGTCGGCTCTCCGGTCTGGAGATCATCGCCGACGAGTTGCATCAGGTCAGGGGTGACCGGATCGAGCCGTCGTTCCGGCGGGAACCGGAGTTCGCCCTGCTCTCATGGGCAAATCCGCCCGACCGAGTCGGACGTTCGTTCGAACATCTGGCTGTGCAAGCGGGAGGACTCCAAAATGACTTCCCAGAGGGCGAAGCGCTTGGCGGCAGCGGCCGGTGTGGTGGTCGCGGCAAGGGCCCTGCCGATCCTCGTGGCCTCACCGGCGAGCGCCACGCAGAGCGCCTGCACCAACTACGTGGCCACCCATGGATACTTGGCCGGCCCGAAGGCGAAGGGGGTCTGTAGCAACGGCGCGATCGACACCGGCGCAGGAAAGATGACCAACCCCGCCTGCGTCGAGGCCCTGGGCAGGGTCGGCGCGAAGGCCGAGGTGTCGCTGCCGGCCTGCAGGCGGGCCTGATCGCACGGCAGAAGGCGGCTCATCGTGATGAGCCGCCTTCTGTGAGGGGGATGCCGGTCCGCGGGCCTCAGGCCTTGACGCGCACGTCGTTGCGGAGCTTGGCGGCGAGGTCGGCCGTGGTGTCGATCGAGCCGCTCTCACCTGCGGCGAGAGCGGCGAAGCTGAAGGCCGAGACGTCGGCAACCGTGCTGTGGTCACCCCAGATGCAGAAGGGCACCTTGATGGTCTTCGCGGCACCGGCGGCCGACGCGGAGGAGTCGGTGTTGTCGATCTGCGCCATCTGGCACTTCATGATGCCGTCGAAGCCCGAGGGGTGGACCGTCTCCGGGCTGCCCAGGAGCTTGCCCTTGGTCGAGTCCCCGCTCTGGTCCTTCTCCGATTCCGACTTGACCTTGGCGAATGCGGCGTCCACCACGGCCTCGGGATTGTCGATGGTGCCGTAGACGCCGCTGAAGGACAGGCCCTTGGCGGTCAGACCGGTCCCGTTCTCGTACGAGGCGCCGGCGTGCTGGGGGTTCTTCACGCCCCACTTCTTGAAGTCGGCCAGGTCACCGTCGCTCATCGAGTCGTCGGAACCACTGTTGGACGACTTCTTGTACGTACCGTTGATCACGTTCGCCGGCGTCGTCAGCTTGTGCGGGCCGTCGTCCGCGACATCACTGCTGCCGCTGCCGCCCGCGAGGACGAAGTACGCGCCCACCGCGATCGCCGCGACGACCGCCACCGCCCCGATGACCAGGCCCGTCTTCTTCTTCCCGCCGGCCGGGGCCGGGGGCTGCGGAACGGCGTACGGGGCCTGGCCGTAGGGCTGCTGCTGGCCGTACGGGTTCGGCTGCGGCGGCACACCCTGCTGCGGCGCGCCCTGCTGCGGGTAGCCGTATCCGGGCTGCGGGGCCGGAGGGGCCTGCTGGGGGTAGCCGTAGCCGGGCTGGGGTGCCTGCGGCTGCTGCTGGCCGTAGGGGCCCGGCTGGCCGTACGGACCAGGCTGCCCCGGCTGGCCGTAGGGCGGCTGCTGGCCGTACGGGCCCGGCTGGTTGTTGCTCATTCCTGGGTTCCCCTCCAGATGCTTATGTGTTCCTGACATCCTGGCCCAGGCCCAGGAACCACACGGCACCGGGGGCCGCACCGTTACAGAACAAACGCGTTTCGGGACCACCCCGTGACACCTCTAAACTGACCCCCGTGACCGAAAACGCTCAGCAGCAGCCACCCGCGCCCGACACCGAACTGCCGACCCAGTACGCGCCGGCCGATGTAGAGGGGCCGCTGTACGAGCGCTGGGTAGAGCGCGGTTACTTCGAGGCGGACGCGAAGAGCGACAAGACGCCGTACACCGTCGTCATCCCGCCGCCGAACGTCACGGGCAGCCTCCACCTGGGCCACGCCTTCGAGCACACCCTCATCGACGCGCTGACCCGTCGTAAGCGCATGCAGGGCTTCGAGACGCTGTGGCAGCCCGGCATGGACCACGCCGGTATCGCCACGCAGAACGTCGTCGAGCGGGAGCTGGGCAAGGAGGGCAAGTCCCGGCACGACCTCGGCCGTGAGGCCTTCGTCGAGCGTGTCTGGCAGTGGAAGGCCGAGTCCGGTGGGCAGATCTCCGGGCAGATGCGCCGCCTGGGTGACGGAGTCGCCTGGTCCCGCGAGCGGTTCACGATGGACGAGGGCCTGTCCCAGGCCGTCCAGACCATCTTCAAGCGGCTGTACGACGACGAGCTGATCTACCGCGCCGAGCGCATCATCAACTGGTGCCCCCGCTGTCTGACGGCGATCTCGGACATCGAGGTCGAGTACCAGGACGACGACGGCGAGCTGGTCTCCATGAAGTACGGGGACGGGGACGAGACGATCGTCGTCGCCACCACCCGTGCCGAGACCATGCTCGGTGACACCGCCGTCGCCGTTCACCCCGAGGACGAGCGCTACAAGCACCTCGTCGGCAAGCTCATCAGGCTTCCGCTGACCGACCGCTCCATCCCGGTCGTCGCCGACACGCACGTCGACCCCGAGTTCGGCACCGGCGCCGTCAAGGTCACCCCGGCCCACGACCCGAACGACTTCGAGATCGGCCAGCGGCACGACCTGCCGGCCATCACGATCATGGACGAGCACGCCGTCATCACCGCCCACGGCCCCTTCCAGGGCCTGGACCGGCTCGAGGCCCGCTCCGCCATCGTCGCCGCGCTGCGCGCCGAGGGCCGGATCGTCGCCGAGAAGCGGCCGTACGTCCACAGCGTCGGCCACTGCTCGCGCTGCAAGACCACCATCGAGCCGCGCCTGTCCATGCAGTGGTGGGTCAAGGTCGGCCCGCTGGCGAAGGCCGCCGGTGACGCCGTCCGCGAGGGCAAGGTCAAGATCCATCCGCAGGAGATGGAGAAGCGGTACTTCGACTGGGTCGACAACCTGCACGACTGGTGTATTTCACGGCAGTTGTGGTGGGGTCACCGGATCCCGGTCTGGTACGGCCCGGAGGGTGAAGTCGTCTGCGTCGGCCCCGACGAGGAGCCGCCGTCCGGCGAGGGCTGGCACCAGGACACCGACGTCCTCGACACCTGGTTCTCCTCCGGCCTGTGGCCCTTCTCCACCCTCGGCTGGCCCGAACAGACCGAGTCGCTCGCGAAGTTCTACCCGAACTCCGTCCTGGTCACCGGCTACGACATCCTCTTCTTCTGGGTCGCCCGGATGATGATGTTCGGCCTGTACGCGATGGACGGCACCCCGCCGTTCCACACCATCGCCCTGCACGGCATGGTCCGCGACCAGTTCGGCAAGAAGATGTCGAAGTCCTTCGGCAACGCGGTCAACCCGCTGGACTGGATGGACAAGTACGGCTCCGACGCGCTCCGGTTCACCCTGGCCCGTGGCGCCAACCCCGGTGTCGACGTCCCGATCGGCGAGGACTGGGTCCAGGGCTCCCGCAACTTCGCCAACAAGATCTGGAACGCGACGCGCTTCGCGCTGATGAACGGCGCGACGGTGGACGGCCCGCTGCCCGAGCCGTCGGCGATGGCGGCGACGGACCGCTGGATCCTGTCCCGCCTCAACTCCGTCATCGCCGAGGTCGACGCGTACTACGACGACTTCCAGTTCGCCAAGCTGTCCGACGCCCTCTTCCACTTCGCGTGGGACGAGGTCTTCGACTGGTACGTCGAGCTGTCCAAGACGACGTTCCAGGCGGGCGGCGCGGCGGCCGAGGTCAGCAAGAGGGTCCTGGGCGAGGTCCTCGAGGTCACCCTCAAGCTGCTGCACCCGGTGGTCCCGTTCGTCACGGAGACCCTGTGGACCACCCTTACGGGCGGTGAGTCGGTCGTCATCGCGGACTGGCCGACCGACAGCGGCTTCCGTGACACGGCCGCCGAGCGGGAGATCGAGACCCTCCAGGCCGTCATCACCGAGGTCCGCCGCTTCCGCGCCGACCAGGGTCTGCAGCCGGGCCAGCGCGTCCCGGCCCGCCTGACGCTGGACGGTACGGCGCTGGCGCCCCACGAGGCGGCCATCCGTCAGCTCCTGCGCCTCCAGCCGGAGGGCGAGGCCTTCACGGCCACGGCCACCCTCCCGGTCTCGGGCGCCGAGGTCGCCCTCGACCTCTCCGGCACGATCGACGTCGCCGCCGAGCGCAAGCGCCTCGCCAAGGACCTGGCCGCCGCCGAGAAGGAGAAGGCCCAGGCCACGGCCAAGCTCGGCAACGAGGCGTTCCTGGCGAAGGCCCCGGACAACGTGGTCGACAAGATCCGCACCCGCCTGTCCAAGGCGGACGAGGACATCGCCCGCATCCAGTCCCAGCTGGACAGGCTCCCGCCGGCGTAGGGATTCGTACGAAGGTGAAGGGCCCCCGGTGCTGATGCAGCGCCGGGGGCCCTTCACCTACCTAGGGGCGCGGGGCTGTATCGATATGCGGCTCCGCCGCGTGGGCGCGAGCGGCCGCCGGCGACCCGCACCCGAACGACATGCGAAACCACCCCGAACCGGCCAAAAGAGCCACCGCACCCTTTGTCACTCCGGCTCCGTAGACTGGTCTCGTGAGCGAAGCGCCCGGCACCAGTGACACGCCCGACCCCCTCGACGCCTTCGAAGAGATCATCGCCGAAGAGACCGACCGCGACCCCGACCTCGCGGTGATCGAGGCCGGCAGCCGTACCCTGCGCACCCAGGGGGGCCGGCCGCAGGCCGACGTACCCGCGCGGCCGGAGGACCCCGAGGTCGACAAGGCCCTGCGCGAGGTCGAGACGGAGCTGGCCACCCGCTGGGGCGAGACCAAGTTGGAGCCCTCCGTCAGCCGGATCGCCGCGCTGATGGACGTGCTGGGCGAGCCGCAGCGGTCGTACCCCTCGATCCACATCACGGGGACGAACGGCAAGACCTCCACCGCCCGCATGATCGAGGCCCTGCTCGGCGCCTTCGAGCTGCGCACCGGCCGGTACACCAGCCCGCACGTGCAGTCGATCACCGAGCGGATCAGCCTGGACGGCGCCCCGATCTCCGCCGAGCGGTTCGTCGAGACGTATCAGGACATCAAGCCGTACATCGAGATGGTGGACGCCTCGCAGGAGTACCGGCTGTCCTTCTTCGAGGTCCTCACCGGCATGGCGTACGCCGCGTTCGCGGATGCGCCGGTGGACGTCGCCGTCGTCGAGGTCGGCATGGGCGGCAGCTGGGACGCGACGAACGTGATCGACGGCGACGTCGCCGTGATCACCCCCATCGGCCTCGACCACACCGACCGGCTGGGCGAGACGCCGGGCGAGATCGCCGGTGAGAAGGGCGGCGTCATCAAGCAGGACGCGACCGTGATCCTGGCGCAGCAGCCGGTGGACGCGGCGCAGGTGCTACTGAAGAAGGCCGTCGAGGTCGACGCCACCGTGGCCCGGGAGGGGCTGGAGTTCGGGGTCGTCTCCCGGCAGGTCGCGGTCGGCGGACAGGTCCTCACCCTGCGCGGTCTCGGCGGCGAGTACCCCGAGGTGTACCTGCCCCTGCACGGCGCCCACCAGGCGCACAACGCGGCCGTGGCGCTCGCCGCCGTCGAGGCGTTCTTCGGCGTCGGCGCGCTGCGCGCGGAGCCGCTGGACATCGACACCGTGCGCAAGGCCTTCGCGGCCGTGACCTCGCCGGGACGGCTGGAGGTCGTACGGCGGTCTCCGACGGTCGTGCTGGACGCCGCCCACAACCCGGCGGGCGCCGAGGCCACCGCCGAGGCCGTGCGCGAGGCGTTCGACTTCAGCCGGCTCATCGGTGTGGTCGGGGCGAGCGCCGACAAGAACGTACGGGGGCTGCTGGAGGCCTTCGAGCCGATCTTCGCCGAGGTCGTCGTCACGCAGAACTCCACGCATCGCGCCATGGATGCGGACGAACTGGCGGCGATCGCCGTCGAGGTGTTCGGCGAGGAGCGGGTCCAGGTCGAGCCGGAGCTGCCGGAGGCGCTGGAGGCCGCGATCACGCTGGCCGAGGAGGAAGGCGAGTTCACCGGCGGCGGCGTACTGGTCACCGGGTCGGTCATCACGGTGGGCGAGGCCCGCCTGTTGCTGGGGAAGGGCTGAGTTTCCGTCGTGCGCACGCTCTGTTCGTCAACGCTGATCGGCGAGTTCTTCATCATCGGGTTCGCCGGCCTCGTGGCCATGAAGGACCCGGACCTGTCCACCACGACGGTGTGGCTGGTCAGCGGCATCGCCATGGTCCTGTGCGTGCTGCTGTGCGGCATGGTGACCCGGCCGGGCGGCGTCGCCCTCGGCTGGGCGCTCCAGCTCACACTGATCGCGTCCGGCGTCTTCGTCCCGACCATGTACTTCATGGGCGCGGTCTTCGCCGCCCTGTGGTGGGCGTCGGTGCACTTCGGGCGGAAGGTCGACGAGGCCAAGGCCCGCTTCGCGGCGCAGTCGGACTCCTCCTCTACACCTGACGCTGCGTAACAGCGCCGCGGACACGCCCTGTAACCTCGTCCCACCGCACATGCCAGTCGTAAGGAGCCCCCGTGACTCAGCGCACCCTCGTCCTGCTCAAGCCCGATGCCGTTCGTCGGGGCCTGACCGGCGAGATCATCAGCCGTATCGAGCGCAAGGCCGGCTGGCAGATCACCGCGCTGGAGCTGCGCACCCTGGACCGCGGCACGCTGGAGCAGCACTACGGCGAGCACGTCGGCAAGCCGTTCTACGAGCCGCTGGTGGAGTTCATGGCCTCCGGTCCGGTCGTCGCGCTGATCGTCGAGGGTGAGCGGGTCATCGAGGGGCTGCGCGCGCTCGCCGGTCCGACCGACCCGATCGCGGCCGCCCCCGGCTCCATCCGGGGCGACTACGGCGTCATCGTCCGCGAGAACCTGATCCACGCGTCCGACTCGGAGGAGTCCGCCGAACGCGAGGTGAAGATCTTCTTCCCCGGGCGCGCCTGAGCGACCACCTGGCGGATTTTCCGCGAATTTTTCTGAGGGGGCGTCAGCTCCGCTCGGAGTCCTGACCAGGGACGGCCGTACGTTTTCGGCCGTCCCTTGGCATATGCGTTGCCGATCGGGGGAACGTGTGCCTCCGATGGGCCGTCTCCACAAGCGAGGCGATGCGCCATCTGCTGACAATGGCGAAGACCCTCGCGCAGTGTTCGTGCAGGCGCGTTTACGATGGAAGCCTTCACGTCACAGCACCCGCCTCGCCGACCTGAAATGCCCTCAAAGCTTCGGAAGGCCAGATGAATCCGGATGGGGAACTCAATGTCGTTCATCGGCCGTGACATGGCTGTCGACCTCGGGACCGCCAACACGCTGGTGTACGTCAGGGGTCGCGGAATCGTACTCAACGAGCCGTCCGTCGTCGCGATCAACACCAACACCGGCGGCATCCTCGCGGTCGGTGCCGAAGCCAAGAAGATGATCGGCCGGACGCCCGGGAACATCGTCGCCGTGCGACCGCTGAAGGACGGCGTGATCGCCGACTTCGAGATCACCGAGCGGATGCTCCGCTACTTCATCCTGAAGATCCACAAGCGGCGGTATCTCGCCCGGCCGCGGGTCGTCGTCTGTGTGCCCTCGGGCATCACCGGCGTCGAGCGCCGCGCCGTCATCGAGGCGTCCTCCCAGGCCGGCGCCCGCCAGGTGCACATCATCGAGGAGCCCATGGCCGCGGCCATCGGCTCGGGCCTGCCGGTCCACGAGGCCACCGGCAACATGGTGGTGGACATCGGCGGCGGCACCACGGAGGTCGCGGTCATCTCGCTCGGCGGCATCGTCACCGCCCAGTCCATCCGTGTCGCGGGCGACGAACTGGACAACGCGATCATCCAGCACATCAAGAAGGAGTACAGCCTTCTGCTGGGTGAGCGGACGGCCGAGCAGATCAAGATCACGATCGGCTCGGCGTACGACCTCGACGCCGACGAGCACACCGAGATCCGCGGCCGGGACCTGGTCTCCGGACTGCCGAAGACCGTCGTCATCTCGGCCGCCGAGGTCCGCAAGGCGATCGAGGAGCCGGTCAACGCGATCGTCGACGCCGTCAAGACGACCCTCGACAAGTGCCCGCCGGAGCTGTCCGGCGACATCATGGACAGGGGAATCGTTCTGACCGGCGGCGGAGCGCTGCTGCGCGGTCTGGACGAGCGGCTGCGACGGGAGACCGGCATGCCGATCCACATCGCCGAGGACCCGCTGGACAGCGTGGCGCTCGGCTCCGGCAAGTGCGTCGAGGAGTTCGAGGCGCTCCAGCAGGTCCTGGACGCCCAGCCCCGCAGATGACGAACTCTTCGATTCCGCCGTACGAGATGATCTCCCCTCGTACGGCGGATCGTTGATATAGAGGCATAAGCTCCCACAAATGGACCCCTTGGGTCTGCGCTTCGCGAGGGGCGCCTTGAGGGGTTCCCGAATTCCTACTGAGGAAGGGCACGGCCGCCGCACGTGAGGGACACGAAAGAGAGCCGGCTGCTCCTGGTCCTGCTGGTCGCCATCGCATTCGCGCTGATCACGGTGGACATCCGCGGCGGCCGGAACTCGCCGGTCGAGGGTGCCCGGCAAGCCGCGGCCACGGTGTTCGGCCCGATCGAGAACGGGCTGTCCTCGGCGGTCGACCCGGTCGGCAACGCCGTCTCCGCCGTCCGTGACTCCAGCAGCCGCCACGACCGGCTCGCGATGCTGGAGAAGGAGAACGCGGCCCTCAAGGCGAAGCTCGGCAGCGACGACCGCAACCGCAGCCGCCTCAAGCAGCTCGACAAGATGCTGAAGATCGCCGGCGAGGGCCAGTACGGGATCAAGGGCGCCCAGGTCATCGCCATAGGGTCGGCACAGGGCTTCTCCTGGACCATCACCATCGACATCGGCGCGAACGACGGCGTCAAGCGCGACATGACCGTACTGAACGGTGACGGGCTCGTCGGCCGGGTCACCACCGTCGGCCCCGGCACCTCCACCGTGCTGCTCGCCAACGACCCCGACTTCACCGTCGGCACCCGCATGGAGGCCGGCGACGAACTCGGCTTCGCCTCCGGCCAGGGCGACCGCCCGCTGCGGGTGGAACTGCTCAACGGCAAGGCCGAGGTGAAGAAGGGCGACCGGCTCGTCACCTTCGGCTCCCAGGCCGACAGGCCGTTCGTGCCGGGTGTCCCGGTCGGCGTCGTCTCCCGCGTCGACCCCTCCGGCGGCGGCCTCACCCGCACCCTCTACGTCACGCCGTACGTCAGCTTCACCCAACTCGACATCGTCGGCGTGGTCGTCGAAGCACCGAAGAGCGACCCGCGCGACGAGGTCCTGCCGGCCAAGCCCAAGCCGGTCCCGACACCGACGGTGACCGTCACGGTCACACCGTCCGCCGACGCGAACGCCACCGACGAGCAGCAGCAGTAGGAGCTGAATCCCCATGCGTTTCAACCGGATCCTGCTCTCCAGTGCGCTGGTGGTCGTCGCCCTGGTGATCCAGGTGAGCGTCCTCGCCCGGCTGCACCTTCCGGGCGCCGTCCCCGACCTGCTGCTGCTCACCGTCCTCGGACTCGCCATGGTCTACGGCCACGTGGGCGGCGCCCTCGTCGGCTTCGGCGCCGGCCTGCTCGCCGACCTCGCCCCGCCCGCCGACCACGCGGCCGGCCGCTACGCCCTCGTGCTGTGCGTCATCGGCTACGCCGCCGGACTCATCAAGCCGGAGAACGGCCGCCTGAAGTCGGCGACCGGCCCGATGGCCGTCGTGGTCGCCGCCGCGGTCGGCTCCACCCTGCTGTACGCGAGCGTCGGCGCCCTGGTCGGTGACACCGCCGCCCGCCATGTCGGCCTGACCGGGCTGCTGTTCTCGGCCGCCCTGTACGACCTGCTGCTCGCGCCGTTCGTGGTCCCCGGGATCATGTGGCTGGCCCGCCGCTCCGACAACGACCCGCTCGCCGAGGCCGGCCCCACCGCCAAGGCCGGCGACATCTCCTCCGGCTGGCTCTCCTCGGGCACCGGCCTGCGGATCGGCAGCCAGCGCGGCGGCTTCGGCGGGCTCAAGGCCAAGGCCCGCACCCGCTCGACCCGGGTCGGCCGCATCAAGGGGGTCAAGCGTCTGTGAGCACACGGGAGTTGCTCGGGGGCACGCACAGCTTCGTCGTATATGACACGTACACGTACTGAGAGGGGGAGACAGCCGCAGTGACCGATGCCCGCCCGTCTCCCACCACCACCCTTCCAAGGAATGGGCTTCGCCCATGACCAATATTCCCGAGACCGGACGGACCCCACGCGTCCAGACCCGGCTCGTAGTGATCCAGATCCTCGTCCTCTCCCTCCTGGGCACCCTCGGCGGCCGCCTGTGGTACCTCCAGATCCGCGAGGGCGCCGAGTACCAGAAGGAGGCTTCCGGCAACCACGTCCAGCAGGTCGTCGACCCCGCGGTGCGCGGTGACATCCTGGACGCCCGGGGCGTGCCGCTCGCCGACAACGAGACCCGCCTGGTCGTCTCCGCCTCCCGCACCGACCTGCTGAAGCAGAAGGACGACGGCAAGGCCGTCCTCGCCAAGCTGTCCGGCGTCCTCGGCATGAAGCCCGCGGAGGTCATGCAGAAGGTCCGGCTGTGCGACGCGAAGACCCCTCAACCCTGCTGGAACGGCTCGCCGTACCAGCCGATCCCGATCACCGACGAGGCAACGCCCAAGCAGGCCCTGCAGATCCGCGAGCGCGCCGAGGACTTCCCCGGCATCACCGCCGAGCCGGAGGCCGTGCGCCGCTACGCGGGCCCGGGCAAGTCCAACACCGCCCAGGTCCTCGGCTACCTCTCGCCGGTCACCGACAACGAGATCCAGCAGGCCAAGGACACCGACTCGCCCTACCTGCGCTCCGACATGGTCGGCCGCTCGGGACTGGAGCGCCAGTACGACAAGGTGCTGCGCGGCAAGGCCGGCGTCACTCGCTACGAGGTGGACAACCTCGGCCGGGTCATCGGCAAGGCCAAGTCGGATGCCGCCGAGTCCGGCTCCAACCTGGTCACCAGCATCGACTCCCGGGTCCAGCGGGTCGCCGAGTACGAGCTGAACAAGGCCATGAAGAAGGCCCGCGAGCAGTTCGACAAGATCACCGGCGAGAACTACAAGGCCGACTCCGGTGCCGTCGTGGTGATGGAGGCCAAGACCGGCCGGATCGTCGCCATGGCCTCCGCCCCGACCTACGACCCGAACGTCTGGGTGGGCGGCATCTCCGCCAAGGACTACAAGACGCTCACCGGCAAGAACAGCGACTACCCGCTGCTCAACAGGGCCATACAGGGTCAGGCCGCGCCCGGTTCGACGTTCAAGGTGGTCTCCACGGCCGCCGCGGTCCAGGCCGGCTACGCGTGGGACGGCGGCTATCCGTGCACCAGCTCCTACTCCGTCGGCGGCCAGGTCTTCAAGAACTTCGAGGGGGAGAGCTTCGGCCCGATCTCGCTCGGCCGGGCGCTGGAGGTCTCCTGCGACACCGTCTTCTACGGCCTCGCGGACCGGGAGTGGAAGAAGGACGGCGGCATCAACCCCAAGAAGGGCGAGCCCAAGGACTACTTCTTCAAGACCGCCCACCAGTTCGGCCTCGGCAAGGAGACCGGCGTCGACCTGCCCAACGAGGTCACCGGCCGCGTCCCCGACCGCCAGTGGAAGCTCGACTACTGGAAGGCCAACAAGGACGCCTGGTGCAAGTCCGGTAAGAAGGACGGCTCCTACGTCGAGAAGATCGCGTACGAGAACTGCCTCGAGGGCAACAAGATGCGCGAGGGTGACGAGATCAACTACTCCATCGGCCAGGGCGACACCCTCGTCACGCCGATCCAGGAGGCCGTGATCTACGGAGCCGTCGCCAACGGCGGCACCATGTACGAGCCGACCATCGGCAAGGCGGTCGTCAGCGCCGACGGCAGGGCCGTGCAGGAGATCAAACCGAGGAAGAGCGGCAGGCTGCCGGTCAGCCGGGCCACCCTCAGGGGCATGAACGACGCCTTCGCGGGCGTCATCACCCGCGGTACCGCCGCCTGGAAGTTCGGCGGCTGGCCGCAGGACAAGATCGCGCTGCACGCCAAGACCGGTACCGCGGAGGTCTACGGCAAGCAGACCACGTCCTGGCTGGCCACCTACTCCAAGGACTACACGGTGATCATGACGATCGCCCAGGCCGGTACGGGTTCCGGAGCCTCCGGTGAGGCCGTGCGCAACATCTACAGCGCGCTCTACGGCGTTCAGGGCGACGGCTCCATCGACAACAAGAAGGCGCTGCTGCCGCAGCCGCAGAAGAGCCTGCCGAAGGTCCGCACGGACGGCACGATCGCCGCACCGAAGATCAAGGGAGACCCGGCCAAGGACGCCGAGGCCTCCCAGAAGGACAACCCCACCAACGGGGACGACCAGCAGGCCGCCACCTCACCCTCGCCCAGCACGGGCAACAGCAACACCCGCAGGCGGCCGCGCCGGAGGGGAAGCCGGAGGACGCTCACATGACCGGCAACAGCTTCTCCGTCTCCGGGTACGGCCCCGAGCGGGCCGGCTGGACCAGGATCTTCGCCCGCGACTCGCTGGCCCGTCGGCTCGACCTGCCGATGCTGTTCGCGGCCACCGCGCTGTCGCTGATCGGCTCCCTGCTGGTGTACTCGGCGACCCGCAACCGCACCGAGATCAACCAGGGCGACCCGTACTACTTCCTGCTCCGGCACCTGATGAACCTCGGCATCGGCCTCGCGCTGATGGTCGGCACGCTCTGGCTCGGCCACCGGGCCCTGCGCAACGCCGTGCCGATCCTCTACGGCACCTCGCTGCTCGGGGTGCTGCTGGTGCTCACCCCGCTCGGCGCCACCATCAACGGCAGCCGCAACTGGATCGTCTTCGGCGGCGGCTTCTCGCTCCAGCCCGCCGAGTTCGTGAAGATCACGATCATCCTGGGCATGGCGATGATACTGGCGGCCCGGGTCGACGCCGGTGACAAGCCGTACCCCGACCACCGCACGGTCCTGCAGTCGCTGGGCCTGGCCACCGTGCCGATCCTGATCGTGCTGCTGATGCCCGACCTCGGGACGGTCCTGGCCATGGTGGCGATCATCCTGGGCGTGCTCCTCGCCTCCGGCGCCTCCAACCGCTGGATCTTCGGCCTGCTCGCCGCCGGCGTGAGCGGCTGCATCGCCATCTGGCAGCTGCACATCCTGGACGAGTACCAGATCAACCGCTTCGCCGCCTTCGCCAACCCCGACCTCGACCCGGCCGGCGTCGGCTACAACACCAACCAGGCCCGCATCGCGATCGGCTCCGGCGGGCTGACCGGCGCGGGCCTGTTCCACGGCTCGCAGACCACCGGCCAGTTCGTGCCCGAGCAGCAGACGGACTTCGTCTTCACGGTCGCGGGGGAGGAACTGGGCTTCGTCGGAGCGGGCCTGATCATCCTCCTGCTCGGCGTGATCCTGTGGCGCGCCTGCCGCATCGCCCGCGACTCGACCGAGCTGTACGGCACGATCGTCGCCGCCGGCATCGTCGCCTGGTTCGCCTTCCAGGCGTTCGAGAACATCGGTATGACGCTGGGCATCATGCCGGTCACCGGCCTGCCCCTGCCGTTCGTGTCGTACGGCGGATCGTCGATGTTCGCGGTGTGGGTGGCGGTGGGACTGCTCCAGTCGATCAAGGTGCAGAGACCCATGTCCGCGTAAGGGCGTTCACCGGGGGAATGAGGGGAGTTTTCCTGCCATTCACCTGGGATGCCCCCTGCCTTCCCGGCTCGACTGCCACTAGATTCGGTTCATGGCGGATACGAAGCGCGAGATCGAGCGCAAGTACGAGTCCGAGGACAGCGGGCTGCCCGACCTGACCGGCGTCGGCGCGGTGGCGGACGTCCTCGACAAGGGCCTCGTCGAACTGGACGCCACCTACTACGACACGGCCGACCAGCGCCTGGCCGCCGCCTCCCTCACCCTGCGCCGCCGAACCGGAGGCTCGGACGCCGGCTGGCACCTGAAATTCCCCGTCGCCCCCGGAGTCCGCGACGAGATCAGGGCACCGCTGTCCGACTCCGTACCCGACGAGATCGCCGCGCTGGTCCGCTCCCGGGTCCGCTGCGCCGAGCTGATCCCGGTCGTCAGGCTCCGCTCCGCCCGCGACGTGCGCCACCTCGTGGACATCGACGGCGGGCTGCTGGCCGAGGCGAGCGTCGACACCGTGACCGCCGAACTGCTCATCGGCAAGGGCGGGAGCACCCAGTGGACCGAGATCGAGGTGGAGCTGGCGGACGACGGCGACCCGGCCTTCCTCGACCGGGTGGACAAGCGCCTGCGCAAGGCGGGTGTACGGCCGTCGGCCTCGGAGTCCAAGGTGGCCCGGGCCCTGGAGCAGACCGGCGGCCGGCGGCCCGACTCCGGGCGCCGGGCCAAGCCCGTGACCGCAGGCGACCATGTCCTCGCCTACGTGCGCGAACAGCGCGAGGCGATGCTCGCGTACGACCCGGGCGTCCGCCGGGACGTGCCCGACTCCGTCCACCAGATGCGGGTGGCCACCCGCCGTATGCGCAGCACCTTCCGCACCTTCGGCACGGTCCTCGACCCCGCCGTCACCACCCCGATCGCGGCCGAGCTGAAGTGGCTGGCGGGCGAGCTGGGCGCCGACCGGGACCAGGAGGTCCTGGCCGAGCGCCTGACGACCGTCCTCGGCGGTCTCCCGCCCGCCCTGGTCTCCGGGCCCGTGCACCAACGGCTCGACAGCTGGGCGAGCGCCCGGCACGGCAGCACCCGCGGCCACCTCATCGCCATCCTGGACTCCGCCCGCTACCTGGCCCTGCTCGACAGTCTGGACGCCCTGCTCGCCGACCCGCCGCTCCGCAAGAGCGCGGCCCAGAAGCCGGAGAAAGTGCTCGCCAAGGCCGTACGCAAGGACTTCGCGAAGGTCATCGGTCTGGTCACCCAGGCACTGGACGATCCGCCCGGCGAGGAGCGCGACGTGGCCATCCACGAGGCCCGCAAGAAGGCCAAGCGCACCCGGTACGCGGCCGAGGCGGCCATCCCCGCCCTCGGCGGCCCCGCCCGCTCCCTGGCCAAGTCCACGAAGTCCCTGACCAGCCTGCTCGGCGAACACCAGGACAGCGTCATGGCCCGCCACACCCTGCGCGAGCTGTCCGCGGTGGCGCACGCGGCAGGGGAGAGCGCGTTCACGTACGGGCTGCTGTACGGCAGGGAGGAGGCACGGGCGGCGGCCGTGGAGGCGGACCTGCCGGGCCTGTGGAAGGAGATCCGGACCGGGATGTCGGTCTGATCGTGCGGGGGAGTCCTCCGGGCGGGTTACGCTTGGTGGTCACCCCTGTCAGCTCACAAAGGTTCCCCCGATGTCTGTCGAGTCGGTGTTCCCGCAGCTCGAAGCCCTGCTGCCGCATGTGCAGAAGCCGATCCAGTACGTGGGCGGCGAGCTGAACTCCACCGTCAAGGAGTGGGACAGCTGCGACGTCCGCTGGGCACTCATGTACCCGGACGCGTACGAGGTCGGCCTGCCCAACCAGGGCGTCATGATCCTCTACGAGGTACTCAACGAGCGGGAGGGTGTCCTCGCCGAGCGCACGTACAGCGTGTGGCCGGACCTGGAGGCGCTGATGCGGGAGCACGGCGTCCCGCAGTTCACGGTGGACAGCCACCGCCCGGTCAAGGCCTTCGACGTGTTCGGCCTGTCCTTCTCCACGGAGCTGGGCTACACGAACATGCTGACCGCCCTGGACCTGGCCGGCATCCCGCTGGAGTCCAAGGACCGCACGATCGACGACCCGATCGTGCTGGCGGGCGGCCACGCGGCGTTCAACCCCGAGCCGATCGCGGACTTCATCGACGCGGCGATCATCGGCGACGGCGAACAGGCCGTGCTGGACATGACGAGGATCATCCGTGAGTGGAAGGCCGAGGGCTGCCCCGGCGGCCGCGAGGAGGTCCTCTTCCGCCTGGCGAAGACGGGCTCGGTGTACATCCCGGCGTTCTACGACGTCGAGTACCTCGCCGACGGCCGTATCGCCCGTGTGGTCCCCAACAAGTCGGGCGTCCCGTGGCGCGTGTCCAAGCACACGGTGATGGACCTGGACGAGTGGCCGTACCCCAAGCAGCCCCTGGTGCCGCTCGCCGAGACGGTCCACGAGCGCATGTCGGTCGAGATCTTCCGTGGCTGCACCCGAGGCTGCCGCTTCTGCCAGGCAGGCATGATCACGCGCCCCGTCCGCGAGCGCTCGATCACCGGCATCGGCGAGATGGTCGAGAAGGGCCTCAAGGCGACGGGCTTCGAGGAGGTGGGCCTGCTGTCCCTCTCCTCGGCGGACCACTCGGAGATCGGCGACATCGCCAAGGGCCTGGCGGACAGGTACGAGGAAGACAAGATCGGCCTCTCCCTCCCCTCCACCCGCGTGGACGCCTTCAACGTCGACCTGGCGAACGAGCTGACGCGCAACGGCCGCCGCTCCGGTCTGACCTTCGCCCCCGAGGGCGGCTCCGAGCGCATGCGCAAGGTCATCAACAAGATGGTCTCGGAAGAGGACCTGATCCGGACCGTCGCCACCGCTTACGGCAACGGCTGGCGCCAGGTGAAGCTGTACTTCATGTGCGGCCTGCCGACGGAGACGGACGACGACGTCCTCCAGATCGCCGACATGGCGATGCACGTGATCCAGAAGGGCCGCGAGGTCTCCCGGTCGAACGACATCCGCTGCACGGTCTCCATCGGCGGTTTCGTCCCGAAGCCCCACACCCCCTTCCAGTGGGCCCCGCAGCTCTCGGCCGAGGAGACGGACGCCCGCCTGGAGAAGCTCCGCGACAAGATCCGCGGCGACAAGAAGTACGGCCGCTCGATCGGCTTCCGCTACCACGACGGCAAGCCCGGCATCGTCGAGGGCCTGCTCTCCCGTGGCGACCGCCGCATCGGCGCGGTCATCCGCGCGGTCTACGACGACGGCGGCCGCTTCGACGGCTGGCGCGAGCACTTCTCCTACGACCGCTGGATGGCCTGCGCGGACAAGGCGCTGGCCCCCTTCGGCGTCGACGTCGACTGGTACACCACGCGCGAGCGCACCTACGAGGAGGTCCTCCCCTGGGACCACCTCGACTCCGGCCTCGACAAGGACTGGCTGTGGGAGGACTGGCAGGACGCCCTCGACGAGACCGAGGTCGAGGACTGCCGCTGGACCCCGTGCTTCGACTGCGGCGTCTGCCCGCAGATGGACACCCACATCCAGATCGGCCCGACCGGTAAGAAGCTGCTGCCCTTGACGGTCAAGAAGCCTGCGACCAGCGGAAACGTGAACCGGTCTTGAGTGACGCGTTACGACGCGTCGTCAACGCTATGACGGACGTCACTGAAGGTGAAGTGGATGCGGTGCTGACTGCACTTGGTCTCGCGGGCAGGAAGCAACAGCCTGCCCGCGAGGCGCGCCGGACGCCGCTGCCGTCACCTGGGAGCGCGCCTGGCATTCTCTCTCGGAGAATTGAGTGGGTCTGAGCGCGTGCGTGGTGACGTATCGCGAAGCCTGCGCCAAGTTTTGACTTGTCGCCGTACGCTCGAATCATGAGCGCCGACATCGGCAAGCTGCTCCCTCCGGTGCCGCCGGTCTCGCCCGGGACGACGTTGCCGCGTCCCGGAAGCAGCTCGCAGATCGTCTCCGAGGTGGAGTGGATCTGAGGCTCGTTCCAGAGCCGGGCGTGGCTGCCTGCCTGTTGAGCCCCTTCCGCCGAGAAGGGGCTCTTTGGTTGTCAGTGCCGTGTGGGTGACGGTACTGATCTTCCGGGTGCGCAAGTGCTGTGCATATGTCTTAGATGTAAGAGAAGTGCACGGATGGGAAGGTGGCGCGTGGCCCGTGAAAGCCGGTGCGAGGGTGTCGGTCGGCTGGCTGGGCGTGACGGAAGGCGGGTGCCGAAGTGGTGGAAGCGGCTGCGCCGGGCCCCGAGGGCAGGGACGACTCCGCCGCCCTCGGGGGCTATCAACAGGAGCTGAAGCGGACGCTCGGCTCCTTTCAGGTGTTCGCGATCTCGTTCGCGTTCATCTCGGTGGCGGTCGGCATCTTCTCGACCTACGACGATGTGCTGCAGAACGCGGGACCGGTGGGGATCTGGCTGTGGGTCGTCGCGACGGTGGGGCAGGTGCTGGTGGCCCTGGTCGTGGCGCAGCTTGCGGGGCGTATCCCGCTCAGTGGCTCGTCCTACCAGTGGGCCTCGCGGCTGGCCAACCCGAAGGTCGGCTGGGGATTCGGCTGGCTGAGCTTCTGCTACCTGGCCATCGCGGTGGTGGCGATCGACAATGCGCTCGCGAGTCAGGCGTTCATGCCGCTCGTGGGTATGCGGCCGGACGAGGACACCGCGCGGATGATCACCCTTGTGATTCTGCTGGTCCAGGCCTTGGTCGTCGTGGCCTCGACACGCCTCGTCAGCCTGATCAACACGAGCGCGGTGGGGCTGGAGCTGGCGTTGGTCGTGGTGGTGGCGCTCGCCCTTGCCATCGCGGTGGCGGTCACCGGCCGTGGCGCGGCCGGCAACCTGACCTCGCGCGGCATCACCGAGCATGCCCCGCACTACTTCGACGTCGGCGGCGGGCTGATGATCGCGATGATCATGGGCCTCGCCACGCTCGTCGGCTTCGATTCCGCGGCGAACCTGGCCGAGGAGGCCAAGGACCCCTTCCGCACCGTCCCGCGCGCGATCGTGGGGTCCGTCGTGGCCGCCGGTGTGCTGGGGATCGTGTTCCTGATCTGCCTCACTGTCGCGATCGAGGACATCCCACGGATCACCGCGAGCGAGTCGCCCGTTGCGGCGATCATGCGTGAGCAACTGGGGCCGCCGATGGAGAGAGTGCTCCTGGTGGCCATTGCGATCGCCTTCTTCGGCGCCGGGACGGTGGTGATGACCGCGTGCTCACGGATGGTCTTCGCGATGTCGCGCGACGGGCGCTTCCCTGCCCACCAGCTCATGCGTCGGGTCAGCCCTCGCACACAGACGCCGGTCCCCGCGACGGTGCTGATTCTCGTCGTGGGTGTCCTCCTGATGGTCGCGCTGCCGGGCGCCGCGCTGCTGAAGCTGATCACGGCGTCCACGATCCTTCCGGCGATCATCTACGGCGCGACGATCGTCCTGTACCTTGCGGTGCGCCGCCGGTTGGACCGCAAGAAGGGCGCGTTCGACCTCGGGCGGTTCGAGTTGCCGGTCGCGGTCTGCGCGCTGGTGTGGACGCTCGCGGCTCTGTTCGTGCTGGTGTCGCCGGCTGAGGCACTTGTTCCCGTGCTGATCGTGGTGGGCCTCCTCGTTGTGGGTGGACTGTTCTTCGTCGGCTTGCTGCTGCTCAATCGCCCGGCGTTGGAGACCGAGCCCGGAGATGTCAGTGTCTTCGAGCACTGACATGGTGTTCCTGCAGCCCGGTCGACTGACCCGACGTCGCGGCGGACTGTTGTTGGCTGAGGTTCGGACGACCACGTTGCGGCTGCTGCATCAGGGGCGCGCGGCGGCGGTCGCCTGATTGTGGTCGGTCAGCAGAATGCGGGCGGGATGCTCTGCTCGTACTGAAACACGTTCTGGGGGTCGTACTGCGCCTTGATTGTGCGCAGCCGGTCGAAGTTGTCTCCCCAGTAGGCGGTCTCCCAGTTCTGCATCCCGGCGTTTGGAACGTTGACGTAGGCGCCGTTCACGTAGGGCCGCAGTGCCTGGCTGAACTCCGCGATCCACGCCTGGGCCTGCGTAGTCAGCTCGTTGCCGCTGCTCGGTACTCCGCGTTTTCCCCAGCCGGCACCGGGCTCGGAGTAGAAGAGCGCGTCGCGGTGGGGGAACGACGTACCACCGCGGGGGCTCTTCCTGACAGCCCCGCCAAAGGCCTGGGTGAAGAAGTTGCTGTCATCCGTAGGTGCGTCATGCATGAACGAGGCGATCACGCTGATCGCTGTCCTCGGGAACGGCGTGTTGGTGAATTGCGAGCAGAACTTCCAGTTCGCGGGTTCGTCCCCGGTCGGGATCTGGAACGCCGAGTACACGTCGCCCCAGTTGCCGACCTGCACCGTGCTGGTGGGGTCACCGACCGACAGGATCGGGGCCAGCGCCTTCTTCGCCTCCGCTGGTGTTCCTTCCGCGAGGACTGCGAACAGCAGGATCTGGGTCCTGCGAATTTCGAGCTGGGCGCCGAGGCGGTCGTCGGCGACCGGCGCCGTGCGCTGCCATGCCTCGAAGACCCCCTGCAGATCTCCGATGCCGTTCCACGTCGCCTGCAGGTAGGTGACGCTCTCCAGCGGAGTCACCTTGTAGGTCAGGGACGTGACGATCCCGAAGTTGCCGTTGCCTGCCCCACGGAGGGCCCAGAGCAGGTCGGAGTGGTTCTCCAGGTCGGCGTTGATCACCTTGGCGCAGCTTGCGCCTTCCGCGACGACGATCTCGGCGCCGATCAGGCTGTCGCAGGCCATGCCGAGGTAGCGGGTGAGGAAGCCGAAGCCGCCTCCGAGCGTCGCGCCGGACAGACCGACGCTTCCCTCCGTTCCGGTCGTCACTGCAAGGTTCTTCTTCGCGAGCGTGGTCACCGCTTCCAGCTGGCTGAGCCCGGCGCCAACCGTCGCCGTGCGAGCGGTGGTGTCAAGGTGAGCCGACTTCAGTTCACTGACATCGATCACGATGCCGTTGTCCACGTTCGACCAGCCCTCAAGGCTGTGGCCGCCGCTCCGCACCCGCAGCGCAACGTCATGCTGCCGTGCCCATGTGAGGGCGTTGACCACGTCCTGAGCCTTCTGGGCGTAGACGATGACCAAGGGATAGTGGACGAACAGCTCGTCCCAGCCCAGACTCGCCTCGGCGTAGTCGGGGTCGCTTTGACGAACGATGCGTCCGGTCAGCTTCGCTCGCGGGCACTTCACACTCTCGGTTCCTTCGCTCAGGCCCTGGGCCTCCGCAGCCGCAACGCCCGGGACGACGACCGCGCCGGCGCCGGCAGCGCCGTCGCCTTGAGGAGTCCGCGACGAGCAAAGTCGTTCACGGTCTGTGTCCTCTCTACCATCAGCTGATGAAAATTATCCCCTTATGGGTGATTCGGGCGAGGCGGACAACGGCAAGGGTGAGCACGGCTGAGGGCGCCGACACGCTCGCAACCATGGCCCGGGCGCTCAAAGCCGCCGCGGATGGGGCGGCCAGGTCCGGAGCGGAATCCCTGAGGCGAGCCGAGGGAGGCGTCGCAGGAAGTGAGCCCCTTGCCGGCGCAACCCGCGGCAACCACTGGCGGCGCGTTGCATCACAAGAGAGATGCGGCCATGCAAATCGGCCAGACCGGCGAGAGGTTGTCGTGGTGCAACCTCGGCGCCGTCAGGAACTCAGAATGTCGATGCCGTCCCCCAGCAGCTTCAGCCCGAACACGAAGAAGAGAACGGCCATGACAGCTGTGTTGTGCCGGGCGGCCCAGTCCTTCCAGTTGCCCAGCATGTTCCTGGCCCGCTCACCCATGATCAGGAAGACGCCCAGCGGAGTCAGCAGTCCGATGGAGGCGACGACTACGAAGATCGCCAGCGCGGCGATCTGATGTCCGACGGGCAACCCTGACGCACTGATGGACGCCCCTGCTGCGATGGTCAGCGGGGCGTTCTTCAGGTTCCCGGCCGACAGCAGGAGAGCAAGAAGGAAGATCTTCACCGGCGTGAAGCGGTCGATCGCAGCCATCCATTGAGGCAATTGCGCTTGTGAGACATCGGCAGGGCGGTGACGCCATTGCCGCACGGCAAGAAGAACCAGTGCCACGCCCAACGCGAGCTTGAGAGCTCCCACCCAGTCGGCCGGCTGCCCGTGGTCCGTGGCACTGTCTTGGCTGCCGATGACCAGCATCACCCCGCCCAGGGCCGAGAGACCGAGCAGCCAGCCGGCGGCGAACAGCAATCCGTTGAAGCGTCCACGAGGCGTCGCCAGGACGATGATGATGGCGATGATCGGAAGCGGACTGACGGCGACACCGGCCGCCAAGCCCAGCACATCACCCAGCACTGCACCCACGCCTGCCTCCGTCACATCGACAAACTGAACTGGACGCGTAAAGAATCATCGGCAACTCGCGGTCCGTGTCGCGTCGGCACGCGGCATAGGGGTGAATGGCCCACGCTTTCCCCGGGTGCGGGTGATGTGCGCGCGGGCTAGGCTTTTACGGCAAGTTCAGGTTCTCCAGGCGGTTGTACCGCCGGTCGCCCTGACGGCGATGATCAATTCTCACTGCGGAGACCCGACGAGCGCGGTGCACCCCCTCGCACCTTCGCAGGGGTGGACAGCGGCCGAATCCCCTCCCTCCAGGTCTGTCGCGCTGTGCGTGCCGGAGTGGCACCGGCTTCAGGGTCCGCAGCTTGCAGTTCCTGTGGAGGTCGGGATGAGAATTGTCGTTGATCTTTCTCGATGCGAAGGGTACGCGCAGTGCGCGTTCCTGGCTCCGGACGCGTTCCGGATGCACGGCGAGGAAGCCCTGATGTACGACCCGAACCCCGATGACGCCCGGCGCGATCAGGTTCTGCGCGCCGCGGCGGCCTGCCCGGTCCAGGCGATTCTGGTCGACCAGCTGGAGGGACGGGACGCAGCGGTGGAGGCGTCGACGTCATGACCAGCGCCGACAACCTGCGTGCGTTCAAGCGCGACGGCCGCATCGTGGTCGTCGGGGCGTCACTGGCGGGACTGCGGGCCGCGGAGGCGCTGCGCGACGAGGGTTTCACCGGATCGTTGACCATGATCGGTGACGAGTTGGGCGAACCCTACGACCGGCCTCCCCTGTCCAAGCAGGTACTCACCGGGTGGGTGCCGGCCGACGGCACCAAGCTGCCGCGGCGTCGTGACATCAATGCGGAGTGGCTGCTGGGCGTGCCCGCCAGCGGGCTCGACCTGGCGACCAACCACGTGCGGCTCGCCGACGGACGCGAGGTTCCCTTCGACCGGGTGCTGATAGCCACCGGGGTACGGGCCCGTCCCTGGTTCGTCGAGAGCGAGGCAGCCCTGGACGGAGTGTTCGTCGTCCGTACACGCGAGCACGCCGAGGGCCTGCAGCGAGCCCTCGCCGCCGGGCCCTCCCGCGTACTGGTCATCGGTGCGGGATTCACCGGCTCCGAGATCGCCTCCATCTGCCGCGAGCGGGACATCCCCGTGACCGTCGCCGAACTCGCGCCGGCCCCGCTCGTCGGGGCGCTCGGTGCCATGATCGGTGAGATCGCGGCGGACATGCAGCGCGCTCACGGCGTAGACCTGCGCTGCGGCGTCAAGGTCACCCGGCTGGAGGGCGACGCGCAGGGGCACTTCCGGCGTGCCCACTTCGACGACGGCAGCACCATCGACGCCGACGTGGCCGTGGTGGCACTCGGAGGCATCCGCAACACCGAGTGGCTGCGGGACTCGGGCCTGGCGGCGGGTGTCTGGGGAATCGCCTGCGACACGGGCTGCCGCGCCCTCGACCTCAACGGCCTGATCACCGACGACGTCTTCGTCGCCGGAGACGTGGCACGCTGCCCGAATCCGATCTACGAGTACCGGCTCATCTCGCTGGAACACTGGGCCAACGCCGTGGAGCAGGCCGAGGTCGCGGCGCACAACATGGTCAGTGGACAGGCGGACCGCTGGCCCCATCTGTCCATCCCGGTGTTCTGGTCGATCCAGTTCGGCGTCAACATCAAGTCCGTCGGCGTGCCGACCTTCGCCGACGAGGTGGTCGTCACCCAGGGGTCGGTGTCCGACCACCGTTTCGTCGCCGCATACGGCTACCGGGGCCGCGTCACCGCCGCGGTCAGCTTCAACAACGCCAAGTGGCTGGACCACTACCGGCAGCTGATCGAGACGGCCGCACCCTTCCCACCGCCCTGCCCCACGCCCGACCAGCCCGTCGACACGAAGCCGGTGCCCGTCGACTTCCCCGGCCCCACCCTGCTCGCCCAGGGGGCCACTGTGGTCGTCACCGGCCATGACCCGGGTGAACGGCGCGTCACGTCCGCGCAGCAGCACCACCGGTAGGAGGGAGAGCGAGATGACCACGACCGAGACGCCCGACACGCTGCGCCGGATCCTCGACTATTCGTCACGTGCCGACCCGTACTCGCTGTACGCCGAGTTGCGCAAGACGCCGGTGGCCCGGCAGGAGGACGGCAGCTACGTCGTCAGCACCTATCGCGAGCTCACGGAGCTGCTGCACAACCCGCACCTGAGCTCCGACGTCCGCAATCTTTCGCGTCCGATGGAGGCAGCCCAGGGGCGGACCACGCCGGCGTTCATCAACCTCGACCCGCCCGAGCACGACCGCTTGCGGCGTATGGCGATGCGCCACTTCGGCCCGCCGCACACCCCGGGGCTGGTGGCCGGCTTGGAACCCGTCCTGACCGCCACCGTCGGCAGTCTGATCGATGACTTCGCGGGCAAGGAGCAGATCGACATCGTCGACGACTTCGCCTACCCGTTCCCCGTCACCGTGATCTGCCACCTGCTCGGCGTGCCACCCGAGGACGAACCGAGGTTCCGCGTGTGGGTCAACGCCATCATCGAGTCGATCGACTACAACCCCAAGATCGATCCGAAGGAGAAACTGGAGAATGGCGTGCAGGCCACCAAGGACTTGCGCCAGTACCTCGGCGGGCTGCTGGAGCAACGCCACGGACGGCCGGGCGACGACCTGTTGGCACGGCTGGCCAACGACGACGGGCCCGACGGGCGGATGACCGACGAGGAAATCGTCAGCACCGCCAACCTGTTGCTGATCGCCGGCCACGAGACCACCGTCAACCTCATCACCAACGGCATGCTGACGCTGCTGCGCAACCCGCAGATCCTGCAGCGACTGCGTGACGAACCGGACTTGGTCGTTCAGTTGGTCGAGGAATTGCTGCGCTACGAGCCCCCCGTGCACATCATTCCCTGGCGGGCGGCGTACAGCGACATCACCGTCGCCGACACCGTCATCCCCAAGGGCTCGCAGATCATGCTCATGCTGGCCTCGGGCAGCCGCGATCCGAACCGTTTCCACGATCCCGACCGCTTCGACCCGGACCGGCATGACAACCAGCACCTCGGCTTCGGCAGCGGCATCCACCTGTGCTTCGGCGGCCCGATGGCCCGGCGGGAAGCCCAGATCGCACTGAGCGAGCTGGCACGCCGCATCGACGGGCCCAGACTGATCGCCGACCCGCCGCCGTACCGGCGCAGCCCCGTGCTTCGCGGTCCGATCCACCTGCCCATCGAGCATGACGGAGAAGGCGACGGCCGAGGGCACTAGGGGCGCCTGCTCGGCGGGAGTTGGGCACCGTCGGATGTGTCGGCCTCGGTCCTGTCGGCTGGGGCCGGTGGCTCGGGGCAGCCGGGCAGGAGCAGGCAGAGCGGTACGGCGACGGCGGTGAAGGCGACCGACCACCAGAAGGCGTCGCCGAAGCCGTCGGCCAGGGCGCCCGGGGTGCGGGCGTCGCCGGTGGTGTGCTGGAGGATGACGGCGAGTACGGCGGTGCCCACCGAGCCGCCGATCTGCTGGGCGACACGGGTGATGATGCTGGCGTCGGGGATCTCCTTGTGTCCCAGGCCGATGTAGGCGGCGCCGGTGAGCGGGATCATGGTGACGCCCATGCCGATGCCGCGCACGAGCAGTGCGGCCATGAGCAGCACCTTGCTGGTGTCGGCGGTGGCGAAGGCGAACGGCACGGTGGCCGCGGTGACGAGAGCGAATCCGGTGAGGGCGACCCAGCGGGGGCCGATGCGGTCGGTGTAGTTGCCGGCCCGGGTGCGCGCGATGAAGGCGCCGACGCCCTGCGGGATGAGCAGCAGTCCGGCGCCGAGCGCGTCCTCGCCGCGGACCTGCTGCCAATACAGCGGCAGCAGCAGCATCGCCCCGTACAGGGTCATGCCGGCCAGGAAGCCCAGGGCGGAGGAGGAGGCCGGCGCGCGGTGGCGGAAGAGCCGCAGATTGACCAGCGCGCCGGCGCGCGGCAGTGCCCAGGCGGTGAAGCCGCCGACCAGGGCGAGCCCGACGGTCAGCGGCACCAGCACCTCGGCGCTGGTGAAGCCCGCGCTGCCCTCGACCCGGGACAGTCCGTAGATGAGGGCGGCAACCCCCGGGGAGAGCAGGAGCAGGCCGACGATGTCCAGCCAGGCGCGGGGACCGTCGGGTGCGGGACGGTCGTCGGGCAGGTTGCGCCAGGCGAGCCAGCCGCCGACGACGCAGAAGGGGATGTTGACGAAGAAGATCCAGCGCCAGTCGGCCAGACTCAGGATGACGCCGCCCAGGACCGGGCCGAGGATGGGGCCGAGCGCGGTGGGCAGGGTGACGGTGGCCATGACCTTGCCGATGTTGCGGCCCTTGGCGGCCTGAACGACCAGCGTGGCCATGAGCGGCATCATGATGCCGCCGCCGATGCCCTGGACGACGCGGAAGGCGATGAGGCTGGTCGCGTTCCACGCCAGTGCACACAGGACGGAGCCGAGCAGGAACATGCCCAGCGAGGCGATCCACAGGCGTTTGCCGCCGAGCCGGGACTGGGCCCATCCGGCGAGAGGGATGGTGATGAATACGGCCAGCAGGTAGCCGGTGCTCACCCACTGGATCGTGGACAGCGGAGCGCCGAGTTCCTTGGCCAGGTCGGCCAGGGCGACGGTGACGATGGTGGTGTCGAAGACGACGGCGAGCGCACCGACGATGATGGTGAACGCCAGGCGCCACACGGCAGGATCGATGTGGTCGGGGTCCGGCGCCGCGGACGCGGTCCCGGCCCTGTGGGGAATGCTCACGAAGAACCGCCCTAAGATATAGAGTCCTATCTTGCGAGCGTCAGGGTAGGGCGTCGAAATAAGATAGGCAAGTCTATCTAGTGGAGGTGTGTGGATGCCCGAGCGGCGCCGCGGGGCGGCACTGGAGAAGGCGCTCCTCGATGCGGCCTGGGAAGAGCTCACGGCCGGCGGCTACGCCAGGTTCACGATGGACGCCGTCGTCCAGCGCGCCGGCACCAGCCCTCCCGTGCTCTACCGCCGCTGGTCCGACCGCGACGGGCTGGTCCGGGCGACCGTCGCCCACGTCCTGGAGGAGTCCCGAGTCGACATCCCCGACACCGGGAGCCTGCGCGAGGACGTCCTCACCCTCATGCGGACGATCAACGCCACCCGCGTCCAGCTCGTCACCGTCATGGGCGTGCACCTGGCCGGCTACTACCAGGAGACGGGCACCGGCCCCGGCGACCTCCTCGCCACGGGGCGCGAGAAGTCTGCCGACGTGCTCTTCGACCGCGCCGTCGGCCGCGGCGAGATCGAGCCGGAACGCCTCAGCGAACGCATCAAGTCCCTCCCCTTCGACCTGCTGCGCCACGAGATCCTCACGACCTTCGCCCCCGTGCCCGACCACGTCCTCGAAGAGATCGTCGACACGATCTTCCTCCCCCTCGTGCGCTGACCGCAGCACCTCTCGCAATCGGCCGACAAATCATTTTCCCAACATCGCCACGTGGTTGATGGCGTGTCAATCAAGTCACCCCGACATTTGTCAGTACCGTGTGATATAGCCGAGCATCACCGCAGGTCAAGCGCTCGGGTGACCTTCAATTGGCCTTTGTTTTTCGGCTGGGACCATCCATCCCGAAAGAGTGTTTCTGCTCTTGAGGGAGAGTCCTCGGGCGCACCCTCCAAGTAACCAAGGAGGACTATGTCCATTCAGGGTTTCGGTGGACCGTCCGCACTCGACGTCCATCCACTCCAAGCCGTTGCGTGCGGGACTGGCAGCCGGCACAAAACCATGATCACCCTGGCAGGTGCACTGGCCTGCGTGGTCAACGGCGACACGATGACCAGTGTGCTGCGCCAGGCCACCTGGCTGGTGGTGGCGATCACCGTCCTGGTCCTCGTGCAGCTGGTCGCGGCCTGCCTTCCTGAGGCTCGCCGAGCCTCTCGCCGCACCTGACATCAGCAACCGGTGCCCCCGGACCGATCGTGGTCCGGGGGCCTCTTTCGTCGATGACGAAGAGTGAGCTGACGCCACATACGGTTAATCGGTGAGGAAGGCTCCCCAGAGTGGACGAACTCGCCTAAGTTAGTCCGATTAGTATGTATTTGGCGGATGTAGATCGTTACCGGTCCACACCCGATTACATGCAGCCCAGTGGGTGAGCGGAGGCGACAGTCGGCAGTGGTGAATACCCGAAGTGGCGATGCGAACAACACCGACCCGTCCATGCCCCGCGCCCCCCGTCCGCTGCACCAGCCGCAGGGCCGGCGGACCATACGGGCCGTGCCGTCCTTGGAGCGACACCGCATGCGGATGCAACTGCTCGACGCCGTCGACGAGGACCGGCGCGATGTCGA
This sequence comes from Streptomyces sp. NPDC005728, assembly GCF_040630895.1. Classification (NCBI taxonomy): domain Bacteria; kingdom Bacillati; phylum Actinomycetota; class Actinomycetes; order Kitasatosporales; family Streptomycetaceae; genus Streptomyces; species Streptomyces sp. NPDC005728. The sequence goes on along the minus strand of NZ_JBEXYL010000061.1, from coordinate 4,921 downwards.
AGTGCTGCTGACCGCGCTCCAGCAGGCGGTAGCCGAGGTGCACGGCCTGGGCGGCATGGTCCATCTCCCGGGCGGCGGCATGAGCGGCATCCTCTACCTGGTCGCCGACAGCGGCCTGCCGGAGTCGATGACCAGGCCCTGGCTGATCATCCCGGTACGGGGCACGGCGCCGCCCAGCAGTGCCGCCCGCAACGACACCATCACCTGGCAGCCCGACCTGGCCCCGCCCGACCCGGTGCCGGGCCGGGACCCCGTCGCCCTGTGGCCTTCCCGGCTCCCCGACGGCATCGGTCACCTGGCCGTCCCCGTTCCGGGCGGTGGCGGGCGACGCGGTGCGCTCTCCGTCCTCTTCTCCCCGGGCGCCGAGCCCGGCCCGGCGGAGCGCGCGTTTCTGAACGAGGTGGCGGCCTGGATGTCCGGGAGGCTCAAGTCGTCCGGGATCCTCAATCCTTCCCCCACCCTGCTGCGCGCCCTGGAGAACGGGCCAGGACCGGGAGAGGCCACCCCGTGGGACGCGGAAGGGGTGCACCCCCTCACGTACACCTGGGACCTGCGCACCGGTGAGCTGACCTGCGACCGACCCGTCGAGGAAGTGCTGGCCGGCATCGACCCGGAGGTGATGGCCGGCGGCATCGAGGCGTGGGCCGCGCTGATCCACCCGGACGACCTGCCAGGGGCGGTGGCCGGCTTCGACACGGGCATCCAGCTCCGCGGCGGCTTCCAGAACGAGTACCGGATCCGGCGCCAGGACGGCACCTACCTCTGGATCGAGGCCCGCGCCCGGACGATCACGGACGCGGAGGGGGCACCGGTGAAGGTGATCGGCACCCTCCGGGACAGCAGCGAAACGCACGCCGCCGCCGAGTCGGTGGGGCGGGCGCTGCAGCACCTGAGCGACGGCTTCGTCTCCGTGGGCACGGACTGGCGCATCGGATTTCTCAATCAGGCCGCCGAGGGGCTCTTCGGCGCCGCGGGAGACGTGGCCGGAGCCCTGCTCTGGAACATTCCCGCGGTACGTGCCATGCCGGGGCTGGAGCAACGGTGCCGGGCCACGGCGGCCGAGGGCCGGCCGGCCGGATTCGACGTACCGGGACCGGACGGGACGTCCTGGTACCACCTGCGGCTGGTACCGGTTCCGGAAGGCCTCACGCTCTACATCACCGACACCACCGAGCGGCATCTGCGGGAGGCCGAGCGGGCCGCCGCCGAGCGGGCGGCCGCGGAGCGGGCGGCCCTGGTCCAGCGGATCACGCGGGAGCTGGCCGAGGCGGTCACGGCCCAGGACGTGATGGCGGCGGTGGCCGACGGCGTGATGACACCCCTCGGGGCCACCGGACTCGTCATGCTCGGCGTGGTCGGCGACCGGCTGACCGTGGTCGGCTCCCGGGGATATTCGGAGCGCTTCACCCGAGTGCTGGACGGGCAGTGGACACTGCGGGACACCTCGAGCCCGGTGGGGGACGCCCTGCGCACCCGCACCCCCCTCTGCATCTCCTCCCCGGAGGAGTTCCTGAAGCGTTACCCGGGGACCGAGACCCTGATCCGGGAGGGCGACAAGCAGGCGTGGGCCTTTCTGCCGCTGGCGGTATCAGGGCGCGGGATCGGCGCTGCGGTGCTCTCCTTCGGCCGACCGCGGGTGCTGGACGATGACGAACGCACGCTGCTGACCGCGCTCAGCGGACTGATCGCGCAGGCCCTGGAGCGCGCCGGGCTCTACGACGAGGCGACGACCCGGGCCCGCACCCTCCAGCGCGGCCTGCTGCCGCAGGCACTGCCCAAGCTGCCCGAGGTGACGACGGCGGCGCGCTACCAGCCGGCCAAACAGGGAGCCGACGTCGGCGGCGACTGGTACGACGTGATCCCGCTCTCCGCGGCCCGGGTGGCGCTCGTGATCGGCGATGTCATGGGCCACGGCATGGCGGAGGCCGCCACCATGGGCAGGCTCCGCACGGCCGTCCGTACTCTCTCGGAACTGGAGCTGCCGCCCGACGAAGTCCTCGGCCACCTCAACGACATCGTCGGCGAGCTGGGCAACGATGCCTTCGCGACCTGCCTCTACGGCATCTACGACCCGGTGAGCCGGCGTCTGTCGTACGCCAGCGCCGGTCAGCCGCCCCCCGCGGTGGCCCACCCCGACGGCACCGTCACCTTCCTGTCCATGGCCCCGGACCCGCCACTGGGAGTGGCCGCTCCCCCCTTCGAAATCCTCGAGACCCTGCTGCCCGCCGACAGTCTGCTCGCCCTCTACAGCGACGGCCTGGTCGAGAGCAAGGAGAGGGATGTCACCACGGGCATGAACGACCTCGCCGAGCTCCTCTTCCAGTCGGTGAACGCCATGCCGGCCTCACCGGCGGACGCGTCCGACCTGGACGCCCTCTGCGCCGGCCTCACCTCCGCTCTGCTCCCCGCCCACGGTGCGCTGACGGACGACGCCGCCCTGCTGCTGGCCCGCACCCACCCGCTGGACGCGGAGAACGTCGCCGAGTGGCCGTTGCCGGAGGACCCGGTGGCGGCGGGCCAGGCCCGTGATCTGGTCCGCGCCCAGCTCGCCGAGTGGGACCTGGCCGACGAGGACCTGATCATGACCACCGAACTCCTGGTCAGCGAGCTGGTCGGGAACGTCGTCCGGCACGCCTGCGGCCCCATCCGGCTGCGCATGCTCCGCAGCCGCGCACTGATCTGCGAGGTCTCCGACGCCAGCCTGACCACGCCGCACATCCGCCACAGCTCCGCCACCGACGAGGGCGGCCGCGGCCTGCAGCTCATCTCCGCACTCTGCCAGCGCTGGGGCACCCGCCACACCCGCACCGGCAAGTCCATCTGGACCGAACAGCCCCTCCCCACAACCTCGGTCTGATCTTCAGCCCCGCTGCTGAAGGGGATCCTGTCCGATGTTGTGCCGGTCCGCGAGGATCATCGCCACATCGTCCGCCAAGTCGCCCTCGGTATGGCGCAGCAGCGCCTGATGGAGCAGCTCCAGGAATTCTCGTGGGGTGATGTCGGCGGGTATCCCCTCCATGGTCTTCGGCAGATCGAAGAATTCGCCGTCGCGGTTGCGGGCCTCGATCACGCCGTCGGTGTACAGCAACAGGCGGTCACCGGGGACGAACGGATAACTCTCGGGCTTGGCGGGGAGGTCGTCGGTGAGGTCTTCGAGACCGAGAGGCGGCAGGTGCGAGGACGGCATCAGGGCCGTAGCCGTGCCTCGGTGCAGCAGCAGCGGCGGCGGATGCCCACGGTTGATCAGCTGCACCACCGGCTCGTCCGGCACCTGCGCGATGAGCGCCGTGGTGAACCCTTCCAGAAGAACTTCCTGCTCGCACGCACCCGGCACGGCGACTTCCCGTCGCAGCGCAGCCGCGCAGCGCGTCATGACCTCCACGAGCTCGTCCTCGTAGTGCACGGCTTCCCGGAACGCACCCAACGCCACGGCAACAGCCCGGATCGCGGACAGCCCCTTGCCTCGGACGTCCCCCACGATCATGCGGACGCCGTACCGCGTCTGCACGGCCTCGTACAGATCACCGCCGACCCGTGCCCCTGTCCCGGCCGCCAGGCACAGGCTGCCCGCCAGCACGGGGCCCAGGCGCGCGGGCACGGGCCGCAGCACGACCTCCTGGGCCGCCACGGCGATCCGGCGGACCTGGTCGAGCTCCCTCTGCCTGCGCGCCTGCACGGCACTGCTGGTGATGAAACCAGCCACGGAGACCAGGGCCAGAGCCAGGAAATTGGAGTAGACCTGCAGGGTTCCCCAAGCCTCGTTGTAGGTCGCGGTGGTCACGCCGATGGCCAGCGTGAGAGCCGCCGCCGCGGTGGTGCCCTTGGGCCCCATCGTCACCGCCGCCAGTGCCGGTACCGCGGTGAGGAGGGGGCCGGTGTAGAGGAAGTGCGCAGGCGTGAGCTCGATGACCAGCACGGCCAGCGCGATCGAGAAGGGCACACACTGCATCAGCGTGAAGAGCACCCGGCTACGACCGCCTGCTCCTGGCCGAGGGGCTGAGCGCAAGAGCGGCTGCATGCACCAAGCCTGCCTCGCTGACGCCCACGGCTCCACTCTGCACGCGAGCCGGACGAGGCCGCCGCCGAGCCCGTACCGCCGCCGTGGGAAGCCGGGTTCCCCCTCTACTCGGATGCCGCGCTCGGCCAGGTGCGGGTCGCGGGCCCGCTCCTGGCCGAGCGCGGACGGTTCAGCCGGCCAGTCCCTTCAGCTTGATCGGCTGGCCGTTGCCGATCTGCGCGCGGCCGTCGTCGTAGACGCCGGCGGACACCTGGCTGCCGTCGTGCTGCACGTGCAGCACGTACTGGATGCAGCCGCGGTCGCCGGCCGAGGTGTACGCGTGCAGGTCGCTGCGGAAGGTCATGGTCCTGCCGTTCTCCGTCAGCGTGCCGGTGATCGCCCAGGAGGGCTTGCTGGGCATGGGGTCCTGCGGCAGGACGCGCCCGTAACTGGCGTCCACCTGGCCGGTGAACTTCCAGCCGGCCGGCGCGCGGAACACCTGCTTGACGTTGGCGGCACGGACCGGTTTTCCCGGGATGGGGCTCATCCCGATGTCGACGGCCTCGATGTCCGGCCTTGCCGTTGCCGTTGCCGTTGGTGTTGGCGTTGTGGCCGGCCTTGACGGTCACCGGGAGGGCTATCGCGTTGTCGCTGGGGCGGGTCTCGTTGACACGGGCGATCGAGACGGTCGCGGTGACGAGCCCGCTCGCGGTGCCTGTCGCGCGGACGCCGAGGACTCCGTCAGGTTGCCGTAGGGGTGGTGGAACGCGCACAGGTCGTACGGCGGCACCGTCGCAGCGAGAAGGCCCCGCCGGAGGAATCCGGCGGGCGGGCGGGCTGCGGCTGTGCGTCACCGCCGGAGCCCCGTGCCCCGCGGAACTGCGCGCCTCCGTCGAGGAGTTGCTGGGGGCGCCGCTGTTGGAC